>DATFCO010000046.1:0-5359 GCA_035253005.1 Rhodanobacteraceae bacterium | reverse complement strand
GCGTCCATAAGTCACAAGTCATGGGCGAGCGGTCGCAAAGCTACTGCGCTCGGCAGCTTGCGCGCCGGCGGTGCTCGGAATCCTCACGTACTGACGTGTACGCTCCGGTTCCTGCGCTCCGGCGTCGCGCAATCTGCCTTCGCTCGCTACGCTTTGCGTTCCGCTCGCCGGCTATGTGTCAATTCACTTCTGAGGCGGCGGGTGTTGCGGGTCGATCACCCGCAGCACTCGGAAACCGATGTTGGTGTAGCCGACATCCGATGCCGCGGTGGCGCGGCGTTTCAGCGCGCTCTGCTGGCTGCCGTCGCGCCCGGACAATCCGCGGAAGGCGCGGCTTCCGGGCGCGCCGCCCGTAAGCCATTCGCTGACGTTGCCGTACATGTCATAGGCGCCGACCGCACTGGGCTCGTAATGCCCGACCGGTGCGGTTTCCGCCGCGCCGTCGTTGCACTTCAGGCGATCGTTGTCGAACGCGCTTTTGCGGCTGACGTCGTCCACGTTGCCGCGCGCGCAGGGGCTGCCGTCGCCGCCTCCGGCCGCGGCGCGCAGCCATTCCGTGTCGTTCGGCAATCTGTATTCCTGACCGGTGCGGTGCGACAGCCAGGCGGCGTACGCGGCCGCGTCGTTCCAGCTTACGCACACCACCGGATGATTCGCGTCTTGCGGGAAACCCGGATCGCTCCATTTCCAGCCGTGCATGCCGGAAAAAGGATTGTTGGCTTCCACGCAATGCGCTGGCGCGCGCCCGGTGGCGTGCACGAACTGTTCGTATTCCGCGCGCGTGACTTCGGTGCGGCCGATCGCGAACGCCGGCGATTTGCCGTCGTCCGCGGGCACATACACCAGTTGCGGACCGCCGTCGTCGCGCAGCAGCGAGCCCGCGTGCAGGGGTGGCGGAGGCGGCGGCGCATCCATCAGCTTGGGATCGAAACCGGCCGGATACGTCGCGGGCAAGGTCTCCGCCAGCTCGCGCAGGTCATCGACGCGCTCCTGCTTGTGCGCGTGTACGGCATCGGCCGCAGCGCTGCCCACGTCGGATGCGAGTTGCGCGCGCGCGTCGTGCCACGTCTTTTGCGATTCGGGATCGGCGGAAGCGGCCAGCGCGTCGGTGCGTTTGACTAGCATGCGCACGCGATCGATCTGCCTGCGTTTCCAGGCCGCGTCGATGTCTTTCTGTACTTTTGCCAGCACGCGATCAACGCCAGCGTGTGCGGCCGGGTTGTCCGGCTGCAAGGCGAGCACCGCGAGATAGGTGTCGGCGGCGTTGTCGCTCTTGGGCGAAATGAGCTTGTTCTGCGCGAACAGCGCATTGGCGTGCGCGAGCAGCACGGTGATGCGCGCGGCGACTACGGCGGCGCTGTTCTCCGCCTGGATAGCGGAAGCCGCGCTGACCGGTGCGGGCGCTGGCTGATTCGCCGCGACGACCGTCCGCGCCGGCGCGGAAGCCGCGGCCTGCGGAGGAGCCGCGACGATTTTCGGTGGCGACGTCGCGGCGGGCACCTGCGGCCGCGATCCGGCGTGCCCGCGCCACAGCACGGCAGCGACGATTGCCAGCACGATGACGGCCAACACCGGAATGCCGAAACGCAGCAAGGTCGAAGTATCGGCTTTCTCGCGCAGCCGATCGAAGAGTCCCGCTGACGGCGCGCCCTCGCTCTTGTGCCGGCCGGTGATCCCATCCAGCGCATCGATCATCTCCTGCGCGTTCTGGAAACGGTCGGCCGGTGATTTCGCCAGCGCCTTGTCCAGGAAAGGTTGCCAGGCGCGCTTCATCGGCGGCAGGCGTGGAATCGGCTGCTCGAGGTGCGCCAACGCGGTAGACAGCGCGTCGGTGCCGTGGAACGGAAGATCGCCGGTCAGCAGTTCGTAGCAGACCACGCCGAGGCTGTAGAGATCGGAACGGCCGTCGATCTCCAGTCCGCGTGCCTGCTCGGGACTCATGTAGCCGGACGAACCCATCGTCGCGCCCTGACGCGTCACGCGCAGGTTGTCGCTCGCTCGCGCGATGCCGAAGTCGGTGAGCAGCGCGCGCCGGTGCTGGTCGAACAGCACGTTCTCCGGCTTGACGTCGCGGTGCACGATGCCGTGCTGGTGAGCGTGTCCGAGCGCGCCCGCCAATGCGCGGATCACCGCGGCGATGCGCGCCGGCGAGTCGCGCAGGTCCAGCCGCGACAGATCGCCGTTGGGCAGGTAGGGCATCGTGTAATACAACTGTCCATCGGAAGTGCGGCCGACTTCGTAGATCGCGATGATGTGCGGATGTTGCAGGCGCGCGATGGTGCGCGCCTCCTGTTCGAAGCGCGTGATCGTCTCGTCGGTGGGCGCCTGCAGGATCTTGACCGCGACCGGCCGGCTCAGCGAGGCCTGGATCGCCAGATACACGGTCGCCATGCCGCCGCGGCCGAGCGGCCGCACCAGACGGTGCCCGGGAACTTCGAAATCGGCGACAGGCGCGGAGGTTGCCATGCGATCAGCGGTCGGCGGCGTAGGCGAATTCTAGCCAAAACCGTGCCGGAACCTTGCGTCCCTTCGCCGTGGAAGGCGGCTTTGGCCGCCTTTGTGACCCCGTGCTCTAAAACAGCAGCGAGGACATTTTCCGCCGGGTGGCCACCACCAGCGCCTCGTCCTCGACGATGCGGAAGGCGTCCAGCAGACGCTTGCGCGCCAGGCCTTCGTTCCAGCCGCGGTCGGCTTTGAGGATGGCGAGGAACTGCTCCATCGCGCCGGCCGGATCGCCGCCCAGCAGCAGGCGCACGCCGAGCGCATCGCGCGCTGCGAAGTCCTTCGGATCCTTGTCGATGCGGGACATCAATTCGCCGGATGCAGCGGTGCCGGCCAGCGCCTGCGCGAGTTCGACATAGGCACGCAGGGCTTTCGCGCGATCGTCGTTTTCGAATTCGATCGGCAGGTTTTCGAGCGCTGTTTTCGCCGCATCGACGTCGCCCGCGCGCGCCTGCGCCAGCGCGAGATCGAGTTTCAATCCGTTGTCGTCTGGCGTTGCGGCCAGCGCCTTTTGCAGACGCGCGATGGCAGCCTGCGGGTTTTCTCGTTGTGCGGGGGCGGCCGTATCGTCGGCGACATTCTCCGCGGGCGTCTCGATTTTCTTCGCCGGCTGGATATTGTGCTTGGAGAGAAACTCGCGCACCTGCGATTCCGGCAGCGCACCTGCGAAGCCGTCGAGGATCTGCCCATCGCGGATTAGAACGACCGTCGGAATGCTGCGCACACCGAACATCCCGGCGAGCTGCTGTTCCTTGTCGCAATCTATTTTCGCAAGCCGGAAAGCGCCGCCGTATTCGCCGGCGAGTTTCTCCAGGATCGGCCCCAGCGTGCGGCACGGGCCGCACCAAGTGGCCCAAAAGTCCACCAGCACCGGCGTGGTGAGCGAACCTTGCAGCACTTCACTTTCGAAGTTGGCCTGGCCGGCTTCAAAGACGTGCGCGGATTTTGTGGAGTCGGTTTTTGCGGACTGCGGTGAAGCGTTCATGCGCGGATCAACCATCCTGTCGATCCGCACATGATTGGGGCGGACTGCTTGCGAAGCAAGTTCAGGGCGCGATCGCCACCGGCTTGCCGCCCTGCTTGTACACCGTGCCGGCTTTCATCACGAAGTCCATCTGCTTCATCAGCGAGATGTCCTCCAGCGGATTTCCGGGCACGGCGACGAGGTCGGCGTACTTGCCCGCCGTGACGCTGCCCAGATCCTTGTCGTGCTTCAGCAGTTGCGCGGCGTGCATCGTCGCCGCCTGGATGGTGAACATCGGCGGCATGCCGGCCTGCACCATGTAGACGAATTCCTGCGCATTCTCACCGTGGGGATACACGCCCGCATCGGTGCCGAAGGCGATCTTGACGCCGGCCTTGTACGCCTTGCCCGCGGTGGCCATGATCTTCGGCCCCACTTCCATCGCCTTGCGCGCGACCTGCGGCGGATACCAGTCCTCTTTCGCCTTCTGCATCACGAACTGTCCGGCGATGATGGTCGGTACGTACCAGGTGCCGTGCTCCTTCATCAGCTTCATGTCGGCGTCGTCCATGAAGGTGCCATGCTCGATCGAATCCACGCCGCCGAGCACCGCGCGTCGGATCGCCTCGGCGCCGTGCGCGTGCGCGGCCACCGTGAAGCCGTAATCGTGCGCAGCGGCGACCACGGCTTTGATTTCCTCCAGCGTCATCTGCGGATTTTCCGAACTGGAACTCTCGTCCAGCACGCCGCCGGACGGCATGATCTTGATCAGGTCCGCACCGTCCTTGTAATGCTGGCGCACGGCTTTCCACGCGTCTTCGGGCGAATTGATGATGCCGTCCTTGGGACCCGGATCGCCCTGCAGGTCCCAGCGATAACCATCGGTGGGATCGGCATGGCCACCTGTGGTGCCGATGAATTGTCCGGCAGAAAAAATGCGTGGCCCCGGCACCAGTCCCTTGTTCACCGCGTTGCGCAGCGCAATCGATTCGTTGTTGTTGTCGCCGACGTTGCGCACGGTCGTAAAACCCGCGAGCAGCGTGCGCCGCGCGTACACCGTGCTCTCGATCGCGTAATCCGCCGGATTCAACCGGAACTGGTCGCTGTAGGTACTCTTGCTGAATTGCGAAGTGAGATGCGTGTGCGAGTCGATCAGGCCGGGCATGCAGGTGTCGTTGACCGGCAAGTCGATCACCGTGGCGCCCGGGCGATCCGCATTGCCCGCGATCACTTCGCCGATGCGATCGCCGTCGATCACCACGGTGGTCGCGCCCAGCATTTTGCCGTTTACCGTATCGATCAGATGCGCACAATGCACCACCGTCGTTTTCGGTGTGGTGGTGGCGTCGGTCTGTGGCGCCTCCGCCGCTTGCGCGGCGGATACCGAGAGCGCTGCTGCAATAGCGATCACAGGCATCCTGGACATGATCGAATTCCCGATGGCAAACCCGCATCATAGCGAGCGGATGCTATCCCGGACGTGCCATTCGCCATGGACTTGGCGGCCATGTTGCGCTGCGGTAGGCTGCCGGTTCGTGCGCGAAACGGCATCGCGCCAGTACAAGGGCATCCATGCAGGAGCATTACGATCCGCGCGCGGTGGAAACCGGCGCGCAGCAATTCTGGTCCCGCACGCGCGCCTTCGAGGTCACCGAGGATTCCGCGCGCGAGAAGTTCTATTGCCTCTCGATGCTGCCATATCCGAGCGGCGCGTTGCACATGGGCCACGTGCGCAACTACACCATCGGCGATGTGATCTCGCGTTTCCAGCGCATGCAGGGCAAGAACGTGTTGCAGCCGATGGGCTGGGACGCGTTCGGCCTGCCGGCGGAGAACGCCGCGATCGCGCGCGGCGTGCCGCCCGCGCAATGGACCTATCACAACATCGATCAC
>DATFCO010000045.1:0-5776 GCA_035253005.1 Rhodanobacteraceae bacterium | reverse complement strand
GCCTTGCAGCAGATGCGTGCGCCCGGCGGTCTGCTGTCGTTCGCACCGCGCTGTATCGATACCAGTGCGGTCGAGAAGCTGTGCGATTCGCTGCGACGTTTTCTGCTGAGCGTGTCCTGGGGCGGCTACGAATCGCTGGCGTGTCCCACTGCGGCGTTTTTCCCGCCTGCCACGCCTGTGCATGCGGACGAAAAACCGCACAGCGCACCGCCGCATCTGATCCGCCTCTCGATCGGTTTGGAAGATCCCGACCTGCTGATCGCAGACCTGGAACAGGCGCTGGCGCGCATCTGACTTCCCGCAGGGGCCGAGCTTCGGCGCGTGCGCTATGCTCGCGCGCCGATGCCCGCCCAAACCGAAATTTACTATCGCACCACCGCGAATCCACGCGAACCGTTCGCGCCGCTGAGCGGCACGAGCGAAGCTCGCATCGCGATCGTCGGCGGGGGCTACGCCGGCGTGAATCTCGCGCTGGGCTTGGCCGAGCGCGGCGTCAAGGACGTCGTGCTG
Source organism: Rhodanobacteraceae bacterium (assembly GCA_035253005.1). GTDB lineage: Bacteria > Pseudomonadota > Gammaproteobacteria > Xanthomonadales > Rhodanobacteraceae > 66-474. The sequence continues at coordinate 5,266 of DATFCO010000045.1, read as the reverse complement.
CTGGAAAGCGAAATCATCGGACACGGCGCCTCCGGCCGCAACGGCGGTTTCGTGTTCGCCGGCTATTCGCTGGGCGAGCAATCACTGCTGGACCAACTCGGCGTAGAGCGCGCGCGCGCGCTCTACGCACGCACCGTGGATGCGGTGAACCTGGTCCGCTCGCGCATCGTGCGCTACGCGATCGACTGCGGGATGACCGACGCCGGCGTGATCTGGGCGAACTGGTTTCGCGATCCGAAAGTGCTGCGCGAGCGCCAGCAATTGCTGGCCGAACGCTACGGCGTGCATTGGGAATGGTGGCCGCGCGAGCGGGTGCGCGAGGCGATCCTCAGCGAGCGTTATTCGGATGCGCTGTTCGAACGCAATGCGCTGCACCTGCATCCGCTGAATTACGTCACCGGTCTCGCGCGCGCGGCCGCCGAACAGGGCGTTCGCGTGCACGAACACAGCCGTGTGCGCAGCCTGCGGCGCGACGCGAACGCCTGGCGCATCCGCACACACGGCGGCGAAGTGCGCGCGCCGATCGTGGTGCTGGCCTGCGGCGGCTATCTCGCGCACCTGAAACGCGAGATCGATCGCGCGGTGTTGCCGATCGCAACGTACGTGATGGTGACTGAGCCTTTGGGTGAACGCATGCAGGAGTGTCTGCACACGCAGGCTGCGATCTACGACACGCGCTTCGCCTTCGATTACTACCGTGCCTTGCCCGACACCAGATTGCTTTGGGGTGGGCGCATTTCGGTGCGCGATCTTTCCCCGCGCGCGGTGCAGAAAATTCTGATGCGCGACCTGTTGCGCGTGTTCCCGCAACTCAAAGGTGTGCGCATCGATTACGCCTGGTCGGGCCTGATGAGTTACGCGCGCCACCAGATGCCACAAGTGGGCACGCGCGGCGACGGGCTGTGGTGGATGCAGGCGTTCGGCGGTCACGGTGCCGCGCCGACCTGCGCGGCCGGCGAAATGCTGGCCGATGCGATCGCGCGCAATGACGAAAGCTGGCGCGAATTGGCGCGCTACGGCTTGAGCCGAACCTTCCGGCCTTTCGGTTATCTCGCCGCGCAGGCGAACTACTGGTGGCTGGAAGGCAAGGATCGCCTCAAGGAAATGCTGGAAGGGTGAGCCGCCGCGCTTTGCCGATGCCTTCAATGGCATCGGCAGCGGCGGCGAACGCCCGAGGAAGGAAGCCGAGGGCAGGGTTGCTTAGCGAGCGCAGGATGCGCGAGCTTAGCAACAGCCGCCGCATTCGACCGATGTCGCAACCCAACGCTGGAGGGTGTTCTTCCTTTCGCGGCCGGTACTGCCCAGCGGGTCCGCACCCGCGCAGCCGGCTCAAGGAGGAAGGATCATGCGTGGGTTCGTGGCATTGTTGTACGGTTCGGTGTGCTACCTGATTTTCTTCGTGACATTCCTTTACGCGATCGCGTTCGTCGCGGACGTTCCATTCGTTCCACATACGGTCGATCGCGGTTTCGCTTCGGCGAGCGTTCTGCAGGCGCTGGTGATCGATGCGGTCTTGCTGGGCGTTTTCGCGGTCCAGCACAGCGGCATGGCCCGGCGCGGTTTCAAGCGTTGGCTGACGAGCTGGCTGCCAGCGGCCGTCGAGCGCAGCACGTTCGTGCTGCTGGCCAGTGCCGCGTTGATCCTGCTGTTCTGGCAATGGCGGCCGTTGTCGGGCGTGATCTGGAGCGCGCAAGCGTCCTGGGCGGTCTATCTGCTCTACGCATTGGCAGCGCTGGGTTGGCTGCTGGTCCTGTCGAGCACCTTCGTGATCGATCATTTCGATCTGTTCGGGCTGCGGCAGGTCTGGGCTACCATGCCCGGCAAGCGCTACGCGCCACCCGAGTTCAAGAATCACTTCTACTACCGCATGGTCCGCCATCCGCTGTATCTCGGTTTCGTGATCGCGTTCTGGGCAACCCCGACGATGAGTTCCGGGCACTTACTGTTCGCCGTCGCCACCACGGGTTACATCCTGTTCGCGATCCAGTTCGAGGAGCGGGACCTCGTCGCGGAGCACGGCGAGAACTATCGTCGATACCGCGAAAAGGTGCCGATGATCTGCCCATGGCCGCGGCCGCACGCGAAACAGGCGGCCACACAACCGCAAGGACAAACCAGATGAGTACTCACAGCGCGCGCTGCTTTTGCGGCGCCGTCGAAGTCGAATTGAGCGGCTCGCCCGCGGCGATGGGCTACTGCCATTGCGAATCGTGCCGGCGCTGGTCGGCGGGACCGATCAACGCCTTCAGCCTGTGGCCGAAAGACGCCGTGCGCATCGTCAAGGGCGAGGAACAGCTCGGCAGCTTTTCGAAGAACCCAACCAGTATCCGTCAATGGTGCAACCGCTGCGGCGGTCACGTGCTCACCGATCATCCGCATTGGGGGCTGGTGGATGTGTACGCGGCGGTGATCGACGATTTCGATTTCAAACCCGGCGTGCACGTGAACTATCAGGAAACCGTGCTGCCCATGACCCATGGCATCACGAAGATGAAAGATCTGCCGAAGGAGATGGGCGGTTCCGGCGTCGTAATGACTTAGCAATCGCTTCGAGGTCCCCCAGAGAATTGCGCCGGATCTCCGACGCGATTCGGCTATCCTGCCGGCGTGGACCTCACCATCGTCTGGTACATCATTGCCGGCATTTTGATCGTGATCGGGCTCGCGGGCACGGTTCTGCCGGTCTTGCCCGGCGTTCCGATCATGTATGCCGGTATGTTCCTGGCCGCATGGGCAGGCCACTTCGCGCGCGTGGGCGCGGCGACATTGATCCTGCTGGCGGTGCTCGCCGCGATTTCCATTGCGCTGGATTTCATCGCCGGTGCGCTCGGCGCAAAACGCGTCGGCGCGAGCCGTCGTGCTCAATGGGGCGCATTCCTCGGTGCCATCGTCGGCATCTTCTTCGGCATACCGGGCCTGATACTCGGGCCCTTCATCGGCGCATTGGTCGGGCAATTCATGAGCGGCAGCGGCGTTTCGCACTCGGCCCGAGTCGGCATCGCGACCTGGATCGGACTGCTGTTCGGCACGATCGCGAAACTCGCGATCTCGTTCACCATGCTCGGCATCTTCGTCTTGATGCTGGTGTTTTAAACCGCCTCGAAGACTCCCGCCGCACCCATGCCCGTGCCGATGCACATCGTCACCATGCCGTACTTCTGCTTGCGGCGGCGCAGACCGTGCACCAGCGTGGCCACGCGGATCGCGCCGGTGGCGCCGAGCGGATGGCCGAGCGCGATCGCGCCGCCCAGCGGATTGACTTTCGACGGATCGAGATCGAGATCCTTGATGACGGCAAGCGATTGTGCGGCAAAGGCCTCGTTCAATTCGATCCAGTCGAGTTGATCTTGTTTGATGCCGGTCTGCTTCAGCGCTTTCGGGATCGCTTCCTTGGGACCGATGCCCATGATGCGTGGCGGCACGCCCGCCACCGAATAGCCGACAAAGCGCGCCAGCGGCGTCAAACCGTAATCCTTGATCGCCTGTTCGCTGGCGAGCAGCACCGCGCCGGCGCCGTCGGACGTCTGCGATGAGTTGCCGGCGGTGACGCTGCCGTGGGCCTTGAACACCGGCCGCAATTTCGCCAGCGCTTCCGCGCTGGTATCGCGGCGCGGACCTTCGTCTTGCGCGATCACACGCCTGCCCTCGATCACGCCGCGCGTGGCGAGATCGGGATAGCGATCATCGAGCGGATAGGGCGCGATCTCGTCGTCGAATTCGCCCGCATCCTGCGCGGCCAGCGCGCGTCGATGGCTTTGCAGCGCGAAAGCATCCTGCTGCTCGCGCGTGATCTTCCATTCGCTCGCGACATTTTCCGCCGTGATGCCCATGCCATAGGCGATGCCGATGTTCTCGTTGGTGAAGATTTCCGGGTTCATCACCGGATGGAAGCCCATCATCGGCACCATGCTCATCGATTCGGTGCCGCCGGCCAGCATCAAATCCGCTTCGCCGAGACGGATGCGATCGGCCGCGGTCGCCACGGCCTGCACGCCGGAAGAACAAAAACGGTTGAGCGTCATCGCCGGCACGCTGTCGGGGATGCCCGCCAGCAGCGACGCGATACGCGCCACGTTCATGCCTTGCTCGGCTTCCGGCATCGCGCAGCCGATCACCACGTCGGCAATGCGCGCGGGATCGACCGCCGCGCACTGGTCCAGCACCTCGCGCAGCACGTGTGCCAGCAGGTCGTCCGGCCGGGTGTTGCGGAACACGCCGCGTGGCGCCTTGCCGACCGGTGTGCGCAGGGCGGCGACGATGTAGGCGTCTTGTACTTGCTGAGTCATGGCGTATCTCGAAATAAGTTGGAGCCAGATGTGAGACGTGAGACGAAAATCATAAAGACCGAAACGTCGTCTTCCGTTTCACGTCTTTCGTCTTACGTCTTCCCCGTTCAGTTCCTCAAGGGCTTTCCGGTCGTCATGGTGTGCGCAATCCGCTCCTGCGTCTTCGGCATCTGCGCCAGTTCCATGAAGTGATGTCGTTCCAGATCGAGCAGCCATTGCGCATCGACTTTCGAGCCGCGTTCGATCCGGCCACCACACAGCGTGTCGGCGATGCGCGTGGCGATCTCCATGTCGTGATCGGAGATGAAATTGCCCGCGCGCATGTTCACCAGCTGCGCCTTGATCGTGGCGGTGCCGACGTCGCCGGCCACAGGAATCGCGCGCGCGGGAAGAGGCGGGCGCCACCCGGATTCGGCAAGAGACGATGCGACGTTCTTCGCGACGTAAAGCAATTCGAAGCCGTTGAACACCACCACGTCCGAATCGCGCAACAGACCCAGCTCCTTCGCCTCTAGCGCGCTGGTCAAGGTCTTCGCCATCGCCACGACTTCGAAATATTTTTTGATCTGGTCGAAAGGGTCATCGGTCAGCGATGCACGTGCGCAACGTTCGGCGATTTCCTTCAGACCGCCGCCGGCCGGCAACAGGCCCACGCCGGCCTCGACCAGCCCGATGTAACTTTCCAGCGCGGCGACCGTGCGTGCGCTGTGCATCTGGAATTCGCAACCACCGCCCAAGCACAGGCCGCGCACCGCGGCGACCACGGGAACCAGCGAGTGTTTCATGCGCATGCTGGTGCGCTGGAAATTGGCGATCATGGCTTCCAGTTGCGCGATCTTGCCGTCCTTCAACAGGCCCAGCGCGCCTTTCAGATCGGCACCGGCAGAAAAGGCCTTGTCGCTGGCCTGCCAGATCACCATCGCCTTGAGGTGCTTTTCGCTTTCCTCGACCGCGCGCTGCAAGCCGTCCAGCACGAAATC
>DATFCO010000044.1:0-4547 GCA_035253005.1 Rhodanobacteraceae bacterium | reverse complement strand
CGATCGATGCGCTGGTGCAGGATGTCGAAGCGTCTCACGCGGTGAGGGTAGCCTAGTGAAGGTCCGTTTGATCGAATGGCAGTTCGCCCTTCGAATCAATTTCATTCTCCCACAACCCCCGAAACCATTGCTGCGCAATGGTTTCTGCCCCCTTGACTCAAGGGGCTGTAGATCAAGAGCTGTCGGGGACAAGGCAGGTCATCTTATTCGCGCGGATGAAGTGAAGGCTTGCCGGTACACTTGCGCAATGGCGGAGGAAGTCCTCGTCTTGTATTACAGCCGCGGCGGCCATACGGCGCAGCTCGCGCGGCTGATCGCGCGCGGCGTCGAGGAGATCGACGGCGTGCGTGCTCGCTTGCGGCAGGTGCCGCCGGTGGCGCCGGTCACGCAGACCGCGCAGCCGCCGGTGCCGGAAGAAGGTCCGCCCTATGCGGAATTGCGCGACCTGGCCGAATGCGCGGGACTGATCCTCGGCAGCCCGACCCGTTACGGCAACATGGCCGCGCCGCTGAAATATTTCATCGATTCCACCATTGCCGAGTGGGCGTCCGGCACGCTGGTCGGCAAGCCGTGCGCGGTGTTCACTTCGACCGCGACGATGCACGGCGGCCAGGAGACCACGTTGATCTCGATGCTGTTGCCGCTGTTGCACCACGGCATGATCGCGCTCGGGATTCCCTACACGGAACCCGCATTGAACAACACGCGCAGCGGCGGCACGCCGTACGGCGTGAGCCACGTGGCCGGACTCAACGGCGAGAACGCGATCAGCGAACACGAGCGCGAACTGGCGCGCGTGCTGGGACGGCGCGTGGCGGATCTGGTGCGGCGATTGGCGGCATCTCCGTGAACATTCGAATCATGCAACGCATCGGATTCGCCGCGTGGCTGGCGCAGGCGGTGTTACAGATCGTCTGGCACGCCTGGCTGTTGCCGCCGCAGCGCATGCCGGTCGCGGTCGCGCTGCTGATCGCGTTGCTGCCGCTGGCGCTGCCGCTTGCATATCGGCGCACTCCGGCGCGCGCGCTGATTGCGGCCGGCATGGTTTCGCTGTTCTATTTCTGCCACGGAGTGGCGGAGGCCTGGTCTTCGCCGCCCGAACGCGCGCTGGCGTCGACCGAAATCGCGCTGGCGCTGCTGCTGATCGGCTCGCTGATCCGGAAACCGCGCAAGCGCGCGGCTCCCGCGTGAAAATCCCTCTCCCGCCGGGAGAGCCGCCATCCATGGCCGAGAGCTCCGTGATGTCGCGAAGCGTCGGGTGAGGGATCGGGTTCGCGGGCTTGCCTGCCGCACCGGAAAGTGCAACGTTTGAAGTAATCGTACCCTCACCCTTCCCCTCTCCCGATGGGAGAGGGGTTCAACAGAGGAACGCATGTCCTTCATCCAATCCCCGCCGCAACTCGGCAATCAATATCGCGAGGACCGCGTGCTGCGCTCGTATCTGCGCCGCACGTTGCCGCCGGCGAAACTGCTGGTCGCGGAAGGCGCGTTCGATGCGTTGGGCGAACATGCCGCGGCGGCGTGGCGGCGCCGCAGCTTGAGCGCGCGCAAGGAACCGGTGCTGACGCGCTGGGACGCGTGGGGCAATCGCGTCGATCGCATCGAACTGACGCACGCCTGGCGCGAAGGCCCCGGCATGGCCGCGCGCCACGGGCTGATCGCGGTCGGCCACGATGCGAATCTCGGCGTGAATGCGCGCGTGCAGCAGTTCGCGCTGGTGTATCTCTATCACGTCGCCAGCGAGTTCTACACCTGCCCGCTGGCGATGACCGATGGCGTGGCGACCGCATTGAAAGCCGTCGACGATCGGGCGCTCAACGAGCGCGCGCTGCCGCACTTTCTCTCGCGCGATCCGGCGAAGTTCTGGATTGCCGGGCAGTGGATGACGGAAAACGCCGGCGGCTCGGATGTCGGCAACACCGAAACGGTCGCGCGCCGCGACGGACAAGGCGGCTGGCGACTGAGCGGGCGCAAATGGTTCACCTCGGCGATCAACGCCGATGCCGCGCTGGCGCTGGCGCGGCCGCTCGGCAATCCCACCGGTGCCGATGGCCTCGCCCTCTTCTACCTGGAAACGCGCGACGAACGCGGCGACTGGAACGGCATCCGCATCGACCGTCTGAAAGACAAGCTCGGCACGCGCGAACTGCCCACCGCGGAAATCCACTTGAACGACACGCCCGCGACGCTGGTCGGCGAGCCCGCGCACGGAGTACGCGCGGTCGTGCCGGTGCTGCAGGTGACGCGCTTGTGGAATTCGATCGGCGCGCTGGCGACGATGCGCCGCTGCATCGCACTGGTGCGTGACTACGCGCAGCGGCGTGTCGTGTTCGGACGCGCGCTGATCGAGCAGCCGCTGTACGCCGACATGCTGGCCTCGATGCAGGCCGAGTTCGAAGCGGCATTCCAGTTGGTGTTCTACGTCGCCGAACTAATGGGCCGCGTGCAGGCGCGTCAGGCGAGCGAAGAGCAGCAGCATCTGTTCCGCATCCTGACACCGATGGCGAAACTTTGGACCGGAAATCTCGTGGTGCGCATCGCTTCGGAAACCGTCGAGGCTTTCGGCGGCATGGGTTATCTGGAAGACAGCGGCATTCCTCAATTGCTGCGCGACGCGCAGGTGTTTCCGATCTGGGAAGGCGCCGGCAACGTGCAGGCACTGGATGCGTTGGGCGCGCTGCAAAAGAACGGCGCGGCGCCCTTGCAAAACGCGCTGCGCGGATTGTTGACACAGGCGCAGGGCAACGAGGTCGCGGCTGCCGCGCAATTGGCGGAACAGGCGCTGGCTGCGCTGGAAACGCGCTTGCGCAGCGTCGGCAATGAAGCGTCGGCGCGCGGCGTGGCGATCACCTGTGCGCGCGCGTTCGCCGCGGCATTGCTGGCGCGGCATGCGGAATGGTCGCTGCGCGCGCAGGCCGATCCCCGCCCGCTCTCGGCGTTGCACCGCGTGTGCGCGCACGGTCTGATCCGATTGCAGAATCATTCCCAGACCGAAACGCGCTCGCTGGCGACGGATTTGTATGCGTAGCCATTCGGCGAAATTCAACACCATCCCCATCCCGTCCTTCCCCTTGAAGGGGAAGGAGACAAGCGCGCTCGCGAATATGCACAGTGCTCTGCTTTCAGCCCCCCCCTTCAAGGGGAGGGTTAGGTGGGGATGGTTCTGATTCGCGGTTGGACATCTGCAGGTAGAACTCCGCAACGTATTCCTCCAGCTTCCGCGCCTCGATCGCTTCGCGCAGTTCGCGCATCAGCCGCAGGTAGAAATGCAGGTTGTGGACCGTGGCGAGCTGGCAGCCCAGGATTTCGTTGCAGCGGTCCAGGTGCCGCAGATACGCGCGCGAGAATCCGTTCGCGCATGCGTAGCACTCGCAGCCTCCCTCGATCACGCGCGTGTCCTCCGCGTACTGCGCGTTGCGGATGCGCAGCGTGCCTTCGCGCGTGAACAGAAAGCCGTTGCGCGCGTTGCGCGTGGGCATCACGCAATCGAACAAGTCGATGCCGCGCCGCACCGCTTCCACGATGTCTTGCGGCCGGCCCACGCCCATCAGGTAACGCGGTTTGTCCTGCGGCAACAGCGGGATCGTCGCATCCAGCGTGGCGTTGCGCTCGGATTCCGATTCGCCGACCGCCAGGCCGCCGATCGCATAACCCTCGAAACCGATATCGACAAGCGCGCGAGCCGATTGCGCGCGCAAGTCGGCATGAACGCCGCCCTGCACGATGCCGAACAGCGCATTGCGATTCTTCAGGTCATCGAACGCGCGCCGCGAACGCGCGGCCCAGTGCATCGACAATTCCATCGATTCGCGCACACGCACGTGCGACGCCGGCGCGCCGTTCTCCAACACCGGCGGGCATTCGTCAAACGCCATCACGATGTCGGAATCCAGTACCGTCTGGATGCGCATCGATTCTTCCGGCGAAAGGAATACGCGCGCGCCATCGACAGGCGAAGCGAACGCCACGCCTTCTTCCGTGATCTTGCGGCGCTCGCTCAAGCTGAAAACCTGGAATCCGCCGGAGTCGGTGAGGATCGGTCCTTCCCAGCCGATGAAGCGGTGCAGTCCGCCGAATTTTTCGATGACTTCCAGCCCCGGTCGCAACCAGAGATGAAATGTATTGCCGAGGATGATCTGCGCGCCGACGTCCTTCAAATCGCGCGGCGACATCGCCTTGACCGAGCCATAGGTGCCGACCGGCATGAAGCACGGCGTGTCGATCGCGCCGCGCGGCAGCGTGATGAGGGCGCAGCGCGCGGAGCCGTCGGCGGCGAGCGTTTCGAATCGCAGCTCGCTCATGCCTGCGTATCTCGCGGCCAGATCAACATCGCGTCTCCGTAGGAAAAGAATCGATAACGCGATTCGATCGCGTGTTGGTACGCCGCGAGGACCTGCTCGCGGCCGGCGAAAGCCGACACCAGCATCAGCAGCGTGGATTCGGGCAGGTGGAAATTGGTGATCAGCGCGTCGATGCTTTCGATCCTGTAACCCGGCACGATGAAGATGCTGGTTTCGCCGGCGAATGGCTTCAATTCCCCCCCGGCG
>DATFCO010000043.1:0-10412 GCA_035253005.1 Rhodanobacteraceae bacterium | reverse complement strand
GTGCGGCGAAGCGCCGTTCTACACGTTGGGTCCGCTGACCACCGACATCGCGCCGGGTTACGACCACATCACCTCCGCGATCGGCGCGGCGATGATCGGCTGGTTCGGTACCGCGATGCTCTGCTATGTCACGCCGAAGGAGCACTTGGGCTTGCCGGACAAGAACGACGTGCGCGATGGGCTGATCGCCTACAAGATCGCCGCGCACGCGGCCGATCTTGCGAAGGGCCATCCCGGCGCACAGGCGCGCGACAACGCGTTGTCGAAGGCGCGTTTCGAATTCCGCTGGGAAGACCAGTTCAATCTCGGGCTCGATCCGGAAAAGGCCAGGGAATTCCATGACGAAACCTTGCCCAAGGACGCGCACAAGAACGCGCACTTCTGCTCGATGTGCGGTCCGAAATTCTGCTCGATGAAGATCACCCAGGACGTGCGCGATTACGCCCGCGAACACGGCGTGGACGAAACCGCCGCACTGTCTGAAGGCATGGTCGAGAAAGCGCGCGAATTCCGCGAAAGCGGCGGCGAACTCTATCGGCCCGAATGAGCACCATCCGATGAAACTGCAGGTGCCGTTCGTGCAGTTGCCGTTGCGCTTCGATGCTGTTCGGCTCGCGGAGGAAATGCATGCACTGGGCGACGCGGCGTGGCGGCCGCATCCGCAGAACTATCCGGGCAATTTCGCACTACCCCTGATCTCGGTGGAGGGCGATCCGGAGAGCGACGCCATCGCCGGCCCGATGCGGCCCACGACTTATCTCCGGCGCTGTCCGTATCTCACCCGGATACTGGTACGCCTGGGTGCGGTCTGGGGCCGCACGCGATTGATGAAGCTCGTCGGTGGCGCAGAGGTCACTCCGCACGCGGATATCAACTACTACTGGCGGGATCGCATGCGCGTGCACGTGCCGATCCAGACCCAACCCGGCGTGCGATTCATCTGCGGAGACGCGGAAGTGAACATGGCGCCGGGCGAATGCTGGATTTTCGACACGTGGCGTCCGCATCGGGTGATCAACGTGGCCGATTGCGAACGCGTGCACCTGGTGGCGGATACCGTCGGTGGGGAGCAGTTCTGGGAACTCGCCGGTCGCGGACGCGCGCCGGGTCACGGCAACTTCGAGGACTGGAGGGCGGAAACTTTCGACGGCGCGGATGCGGAAGCTTCCGCGCCGCTGATGCTGGAATCGGTCAATGTTTCGCAAGTGATGACACCCTGGGAGTTACGCAATCACATCGAATTCATCCTCGCGCACGTGACGCCGCATCCGCAGCTCGCGGGCGTGCAGCGTGAGGTCAATCGCTTCATCGCGAACTGGCATGCGCTGTGGGCGCAGTACGGAGAAAGCCGTGCCGGCTGGCCCGAGTACCGCCGTCTTCTCGACGAGTTCGCCGAACGCATGCAGCGTTCCGCATCGTCGCTGCTGCTCGTCAACGGCATGCAATTCATGAGCACGCTGCGTTCGATGGTGCTGGGGATGGCACTTGCGGATCGTCGCGAGCCGGCGGCGGCCGGCGAAGCGCGCATCGCCGCGCAAGCGGCCTCCTGACATGAAGCTGCCGGTTCCTTTCATCCAGTTGCCGCTGAGCTTCGATGCGTCTGCATTGGCGACGGAGATCAATGGGCTCGAGGAAAGCCTCTGGCGTTCGCATCCCAGCGGTTTGCCCGGAAACACCGCTCTTCCGCTGGTGGCGGCGGACGGCAATCCGGCACGCGGCGACGATTTGTTCGGGCCGATGCGCGCGACTCCGGCGCTGCAACGATGCCGTTATATGCGTCAGGTACTGGCGAGCCTCGATGCGGTGCTGGGCCGCGTGCGGCTGATGAGGCTTTCGGCCGGCGCGGAAGTGAATCCGCACGTCGACACCAACCATTACTGGAACGAGCGCGTGCGCGTGCACATTCCGGTTGTCACCCATCCATCGGTGCGATTCTTCTGCGGCGACGCTGAAACCCACATGGCAGCCGGAGAGTGCTGGATCTTCGATACGTGGCGGCTGCACCGCGTCACCAACGAGACCGGAATCGCGCGTGTCCATCTGGTGGTGGACACGGTGGGCAGCATCGCTTTCGGCAAGCTGGTCAACGCGGGCCGGTCGCACGACGGTCCGGAAGGCGCCTGGACGCCGCGCTACGTCGCGCCGAGCGACACCGAGCCGGAACTGATCTTCGAATCGGTCAACCTGATGTCGCCGATGAGCTATTGGGAATTGCGCGAACACGTCGCTTTCCTGCTGGCGGAAGCCCAGCCGCATCCGTTGCTGCCGATCGTCAGGCACGTGGCCAACGAATTCGTACTCGACTGGCGAACGCTGTGGTTCCGGTTCGGTGCCGATGCGGCGGGAGCATCGGACTACCAGCGGACCTTGCGGGAATTTCTGGCGAGCATGCGCCGGCTGGGTGCCGAGCTGCATCTGAAAAACCAGACGCAGTTTTTTTCTGCGGTGAACGGTTTGCTTGGAAAGGCGATTCGCGGCACCGAAACGACCGCTGCGGACGAAGAGGCCACGCGCGCGCCGCTCGCGAAACCTGCTGCCGCCGAGATTAAAACCGACTATCCCTTCGATCGGCCGGTATTCATCGTCTCGCCACCGCGTTCGGGCTCGTCGCTGTTGTTCGAAACGCTCGCCTTGAGTCCGAGCGCCTGCACGATCGGAGGCGAAAGCCACGGCATCATCGAAGGAAGCACCGCCTCGGGCGCGCTCGGTGCCGCGGCCCGCGGCTACACCTCGAATCGTCTGGATGCGAGCGACGCGACTCCGGAAATCATCACCGCGTTGCGCGAGAGGTTCCGCCGGCGCGCGTTCGATCGCGACGGCCGGCGGCCCGGAGGCCTGATCCGGCTGCTGGAAAAAACGCCCAAGAACGCGCTGCGCATTCCGTTTCTCGCAAAGGTGTTTCCGGACGCGCTGTTCGTCTATCTCTACCGCGAACCCCGCGAGGTGCTGGCCAGCATGATGGAGGCTTGGGAATCGGGAGGATTCCGGACCTACCCGCAATTGCCGGAATGGACCGGGTTGCCGTGGTCGCTGGTGCTGGTGCCCGGCTGGCGCGACCTGATCGGCAAGCCGCTGGCGGAAATCGTCGCCGCGCAATGGCGCACGACCACGGACATCCTGTTGCGTGATCTGGAGAATCTTCCCGCGACGCGTTGGTGCGTCGCGCGATACGGTGACCTGATCGCCGATCCGAACGCCGAAATCGAACGGTTATGCGCGGCGATCGGATTCGACTGGGATCGCAGGATCGATGGCGGTCTGCCTGTAGCGAGCCACACGGTATCGACACCACGGCCGGACAAGTGGCGTGCGCGCGCGCCTGAGGTCGAAACCGCTCTGGGGCTGGTGGGCGAAGTCGCCGGGTGTGCAGCGCGCGCGGCGCGGAGGTGAGCGTTGGCGCATGCGCGCCTCGGGGCGTTACACTTTCCCGTCAGGCCATGAGAAGGAGTTCGAGATGCCCGCCAAATCCCAACCGTTTCTCACCGACATCCAGACTCTTCGCGCGCGCGCGCGCGAGCACATCAAGCGCGGCGCGGTAACGGACAGCTACACGCTGGATCGCGACACGGTGCTGAAGCTGTTGAACGAGGCCCTGGCCACGGAGATCGTTTGCGTGTTGCGCTACAAGGCGCACTACTACCTCGCTTCCGGCATCAACGCCAAGAGCGTGGCGGCGGAATTCCTGGAACACGCCAACGAGGAGCAGGCGCACGCCGACAGGATCGCGGAGCGCATTACGCAACTGGACGGCACGCCGAATTTCGAACCGGACGGTTTGTCCACGCGCAGCCATGCGGAGTTCGTGGTGCCGGACGACTTGGCGGCGATGATCGAAGAGAACCTGATCGCCGAACGCATCGCCATCGACAGTTACCGCGAGATCATCAACTACGTCGGCGATCGCGACACCACCACCAAACGTCTGCTCGAGGAAGTGCTGGCGCAGGAAGAAGAGCACGCCGAGGACATGAAGACGCTGATGGAGGACTTCGGCAAGAAGGGCGAGCCTGCCGATCCGCAGCGCGATAAAGCGGGCAAGAAACGCAGATAGTTTCTTTCAGCGGCGCATCAAGCAACCATCCTTGGTGCGCCTTCCGATCGACATCCCTGTCTCACCCGCAATCACTGCACGCGGTGCTTGTTGCATCGCGTAAGCGCAGTGCTTGCGACCAGCGATTTCGTTTCGGCTATTCTGCGCGCGATGAATCTTCCCCCGTCGAACACGCTGCAAAGCATGCGCGTTGGCGAATGGCGCTGGCTGGCACTGTGGTTCGTGTTGCTGTTGCCGCTGGCGGTCCTGTTTCCGCCGATTCCGATCGATGAAACGCGCTATCTCACCGCCGCGTGGGAGATGTTCAACTCCGGCCAGTGGCTGGTGCCGACCGTCAACGGCGCGTGGTATTCGGACAAGTCGCCGCTGCTGTTCTGGCTGATCGCGGGCGGCTGGAAAGCGTTCGGCGTGCACACCTGGGTGGCGCGCGTCGAGGCGCTGATCATCGCGCTGGCGATGTTGTTGATGGTGCGAAGCCTGGCCGCGCGATTGGGATTCGAAACGCGCGGTGCCGACGTCGCGATGTGGCTGCTGGCCGGCTGCGCGGGGTTCGCACTGTTCGCCACCGCCATCATGTTCGACCTGCTGCTGGCGCTCACCGTGCTCGGCGCGCTGCACGCGCTGCTTGATCTGGACGCGCAACGCTACGCACGCGCAATCGCGCTGTTCGGCTTGTGGACCGGCTTGGGACTCCTCGCGAAGGGCCCGGTGGTGTTGTTGCACATCGCGGGGGTTGCAGTGTTGGCGCCGCTGTGGAGCGAAGGCGCGCGTGTCGCGAAGGCGCGTTGGTATTTCTCATTGCTGGCGGGCGTACTGATCGGGATCGCGATCATCGCTTGTTGGCTGATTCCCGCCGCGCTGTACGCCGGCCCCGGTTACTGGCAGCCGTTGATCGGCAAGATCACCGGCCGTCTGCACGAAAGTTTCGCGCACGGACGGCCGTTCTGGTGGTATCTGCCGCTGATTCCGGTGCTGCTGTTGCCATGGGTGCTCGCATTGCGTGCGCCATCGCGTGCGTGGCGCACATTGCCGCGCGGTCGGGCCGGAACTTTTTTGCTTTGCTGGTGGCTGCCGCCATTGATCGCGTTTTGCGCCATCAGCGGCAAGCAGATCCACTATCTCGCACCGTTGCTGCCTGCCTGGGCGCTGAGCGCCGCTCAGGTCCTGCGGGATGAAAACGCGCGCTTGCGGGGTGGTTTCTATGCGCTGTTCGCATTGCTGATCGCCATCGGTCTGTGCCTGCTTCCCGGCTGGGCGGCCCGCACATATGGTTGTCCTTTGCAACGATCATTGATGCTGTTCGCGCTGGTTGCGCTGGTGATCGCTGTCGGTGTTTGGCGTGCCTGGGGGCGCGATACTCGCTCGCTCGCTCTGGCCGCCACTGCGCTGGCATCGGTATCATTGCTTGCCGATGCGCTCGCGCTGCAACCGGCGCTGGACGTGCGGCCCGAAGCGGCGTTCGTTGCATCCGCGTTGCGCGCGCACGTTCCGATCGCGCACATCGAATGGCACAATGGCTTATTCGGTTACACCGGACGCTTGCAGCGCCCATTGCCGGTAATCGCGCGCGCGCAGGTCTTGCAGTGGTGCGGCGCGCATCCGGACGGCTGGTTGCTCGCCAGCGACCGCAGTGATGAACCGGCGAGTGTCGCGCCCGCGCGCGAGTGGCCTTATCTCCTGAGCGGCAGCAAGCGGATCGGCGCTTGGCGCGCAAGCGACATTCTCGCCGCAAAGGGTCCTTAGAGCCCCGTGGTCCGCCGGCGCGGCGCCTCTTCGTCCCGTTTTCGGATTCAACGAAACGAAGCTGCGGATCCGGCGCCGGCTCGGCGGTGTTCCACGGTCGTGGCTCCACGGCAAGGAGTTCCCGACGGCTTCCATTACCGCGCGGGTTCGCGGCGCAGCGCTGCCGAGGCGCGGGCAGAATCGGGACGAAATGTGGCAAAACGCGGGCAGCCGCTCCGAATGCCTTGCACGGCGCGGATTTGCGTTGCAGGCTGCGCTTCCTGTTCGATCAGGAAAAAGCCATGCCGCGCGCCATCGCCATCGTCGAGGACGAACCGCTGATCCGCGCCAATTACGTGGAGGCGCTGTCGCGATTCGGCTACGAAGTGCGCGGGTATCCGTCGCGTGGCGAGGCTTCCACCGCTTTCGCGCAGCGCATGCCGGAACTCGTGATCATCGACATCGGCCTGGGCGACGAACCGGAGGGCGGTTTCGATCTGTGCCGCGAACTGCGCGCGAAATCCTCCACGTTGCCGATCATTTTTTTGACCGCGCGCGATTCGGATTTCGACGTGATCTCCGGCTTGCGCCTCGGTGCGGACGATTACCTGTCGAAGGACACCAGCCTGCACCAGCTCGCTGCGCGCATCGGCGCGTTGTTCCGGCGCATCGAATCGCTGAAGGCGCCGGCCTCCAGCGAAACCGTGATCGAGCACGGCCCGCTGAAGCTGGAGTCCGAACGCATGCGCATCACCTGGAACGGCCACGAGGTGCCGCTGACCGTGACCGAGTTCTGGATGGTGCACACGCTGGTGCGTTTCCCCGGCCACGTGAAGAGCCGCGACCAGTTGATGCGCGAAGCGGAACTGGTGGTGGACGACGCGACGATCACTTCGCACATCAAGCGCATCCGCAAGAAGTTCATCGCCGTCGATCCGTCCTTCGATTCGATCGAGACGGTGCATGGGGTGGGATACCGCTGGACGACGTGATGTGGGGATTGGGGACGGGTAGTAGGGGCGCGCGAACCTGCGCCATCGCATAATGCGCGCGCATGCCCACAAGCCGATCCGCGAAGGGGACCGGGTATCGAGACGCTGATGCAGCGCGCCCCCGCTACCCATCGCCCATTCCCCGATGACCCTCCGCCGCAAACTCCTGGCCGTCGCGCTGTCCACGCTGGCCCTGCCATGGGCGGGCTGGCTGTACGTGCGGCAGATGGAGCAGTTGCTGCGGCGTTCGCAAGAACAGGCGCTGCTGGCTACCGCGTTCGCGCTGAGCCGCGGATTGGTGGCGGTCGGAGCCAACCTGCCGACATCCGCAAACGGCTGGTACGTGCAGAACGCGCGTCAGCCGATCGTGGTGGACGGCTACGGCGATGACTGGGCTTCGCTGTCTCCGTGGGTGCAGCGTCCCTGGTCCGGCGTGCGTGTGCAGCTCGCACAGGATGCGGCGTGGCTGTACATGCACATCGAGGTCAATGACGCCACACGCACACGCGCCGATGCGCAAGACAGCGAGGCGGACGATGCCGATCACGTGGAACTGATCCTGACGCGCGGTGCACAGCAACGGCGATTCCTGATCGCCTCGGCCGCGCCCGGCAGTTTCCAGGCGCGCCCGCTGGATGACCGCGTGCCCGGTTTGCCGGATCTGATCACCGGCCAATGGCAGGAAGATGCGGGCGCTTATCGCATCGAGCTGCGGCTGCCACGTGCCCAGGCGCCGGTTCGACTGGGAATCGCAGTCTTCGACGCCGATGCGCCCACTCGATTCGATTCCGGCCAGCCCGATGTGCGTCCGCTGTATGCGTTGTCACCCGCGCTGTCGAACGACTTGACGCAACTCGCGCCTACCGGCGTGCGCGTGCGCCTGTTGAGTACTGATGGCTGGGTGCTGGCTGCGGGTGGCGCGCTGTCTGCCGATGCGCCGACGCGCGGGGACCGCATGGCCTGGTTCGACAATCTCGTGTTCAACCTGCTGATCGCGCCGGCGCTGGAACACAGCTCGGCCTTGCCCGTGAACGTGCCGCGCTTGCAGGAGCCCGATGTACAGCGTGCGCTGGGGGGACTCGCCACCGCCGGCTGGCGTGCCGGCGCGGCCGTCGGCAGCGTGGTGCTGACCGTGGCCGTGCCGCTGGACACGCACGGTGAAACGCGCGGCGCATTGGTGCTGGAACAATCCAGCCGCGCATTGCCGCTGCTCACCAATCGCGCGTTGCTGGGTTTGATGCTGGCGAGCGTGGCGGGCCTGCTGATCGCCGGCGCGCTGCTGTTTGCATTTGCGACATGGCTCAGCTTGCGTATCGGCCGCCTGCGCGACGCCGCCGAACGCGCGCAGCGCCGTGACGGCGCACCGATCGTGGCGCTGCCGCTGGTCGAGGACAGCGACGAGCTGGGCGATCTGGCGCGCAGTTTCTCGCGATTGCTGGATGCGATCGGAACCTACACCGACTATCTGCGCACGCTGGCGTCCAAACTTTCGCATGAATTGAATACGCCGCTGGCGATCGTGAAATCCTCGCTGGACAACCTCGAACACGCCGACCTGCCGGCGCACGCGCAACCTTATCTCTCCCGTGCGCGCGACGGCGCCGCGCGGCTGGGCACCATCGTGCGCGCGATGAGCGAAGCCAGCCGCATGGAGCGCGCGATCGCCTCGGCCGAAGGCGAGGATTTCGATCTGGCGCAGGTGGTGCGCGGCTGCGCGGAAGCGTACCGGCCGCTGGCCGCGCCGCGCCGGCTGGAATGCGCGATCACCACGCAAAGCGTGCCGCTGCATGGCGCGCCGGAACTGATCGCGCAGGCGCTCGACAAGTTGTTCGACAACGCGCTGTCGTTTGCGCCGGAGCAGGGATGGATCCGCATCGCGCTGGACGTGTCGGGAGACGGCGAGGGCGCGTGGATTACGGTCGCCAACAGCGGGCCGCGCCTGCCCGAAGCGATGTCGGGAAGACTGTTCGATTCGCTGGTGAGCGTGCGCGGAGGCGGCACACGTGTCGGCGTGCCGCATCTGGGACTGGGGCTGTACGTTGTGCGGCTGGTCGCCGAACTGCATCAAGGCAAAGTCGAGGCGCAGAACATCGAAGGCGGCGTGGCGTTCGTAATGCAGTTGCGTGGAATGCCGAGGCGACGGCTGGCACGGTGAAGCCAGGAGACGGGAAGAGGAGAGGGAGGCGAAAAAGCGAGTGACGAAGGAAGTTTCCCGCTACGCTTCTCCCTCCCGTCTCCCGTCTCCCGTCTCCCGTCTCCGTATGGCCCACGACAACCAGAAACGCGCCGCCGGCGAAGCCGCAATTCGATACGTCGAAGACGGCATCGTCGGCGTCGGCACCGGTTCCACCGTGGCGTACTTCATCGAGGCGCTTGCGAACATCAAGCACCGTATCGACGGCGCGGTGTCCAGTTCCGAACAATCCACGAAACTGCTGCAGGCGCGCGGCATCCGCGTGTTCGATTTGAATGCAGTCGGCGAGATTCCGGTTTATATCGACGGCGCCGACGAGTGCGATCCGAATCGGTGTCTGATCAAGGGCGGCGGCGCGGCGCTGACGCGGGAAAAAATCGTTGCCGCAGCCGCGCGCAAGTTCGTCTGCATCATCGACGACAGCAAGCGCGTGGAAGTGCTCGGCAAGTTTCCGCTGCCGATCGAAGTGATTCCGATGGCCCGCAGCCTGGTCGGCCGCGAGATCCTGCGCCGCGGCGGGAATCCGGTGTGGCGCGAGGGCTGCGTCACCGACAACGGCAACTGGATCCTGGACGTGCACGGGCTGCGCATCACCGATCCGGTGGGCATGGAACGAGACCTCAACCAGATCGCGGGCGTGGTCACCGTCGGCCTGTTCGCGCAGCGGCGCGCGGACGTGGTGCTGATAGGGGATCAGGTGATGGAATAATCAGAGATTTGCAACCAAGCGAAACACATGAATGATTGAAGTTGCGGCCAAAGGTGGCGACTTGTGGGCGGCGCTTATCGCTGGCGCCACAGCATTGGTTGTGTTTTGGTTGACGGCATTCATTGGCGAAGACCACCGCCGGTCACGTGATGCGAAAGCTTTAGCAGCCGCTTTGGCCGGTGAGGTGGAGTCATTCAAGATTGCAATTGAGCTTGGAATAAAAACCACGGAAGGCCTGCTTGATTTATTGGCTAAAAATATTGTGCTGCCGAAAAGAGCCATTCCCGATCCGACCGTGACGGTGTTTGCCGCAAACTTAGGTCGCATAGGACTACTTGGAGTCTCTATTGGGAGAGACTTGCCTTTCGCGTATCACATGCTGCATGCGTATCGCATTGCGACTTCGGCGGCACTTAGCTCCGACGATCCTTTTGAGCAAAAGAGTGAGCTTGAAGTTGCATTGCGAATGGCTCAGAACGCCAACGATGTGCTCCCGACACTCTTGACGAAATTGCAAGCTCGTTCGCGAAGAAGTTGGCGTCCGTTTTCGACTGAAGATGCAAACAAGAAACCCGCCGACTGGCGGGTTTCTTGTTTCCGGTTTGGCAGCCCCGGATGGATTCGAACCACCGAATGCCTGAGTCAGAGTCAGGTGCCTTACCACTTGGCGACGGGGCTAAGTCGTTTCTATTTTAGAGCGGTTTGCAAAGCGTAGTAGCTTTGCAACCGCTCGTCAGCGCTTCG
>DATFCO010000042.1:0-4211 GCA_035253005.1 Rhodanobacteraceae bacterium | reverse complement strand
GATCGTCTGCGTGATCCGCTACGAGATCGATCCATTCCAGCGCGACGCGTTCAAGCGCTACGCGCAGAACTGGGGCCGGATCATCCCGCGCTGCGGCGGGCACCTGCTGGGCTATCTGCTGCCCTGGCAGGGCACCAACTATGTCGGCTGGGGTTTGATCGCATTCGACAGTTTGGCCGCGTACGAAACGTACCAGCAGCGGCTGCGCGAAGATCGCGAAGGCCGCGAGAATTTCGAATTCGCGCAGAAGCAGCGCTTCATCCTGAAGGAAGAGCGCAATTTCGTCGAAGTGGTGGATGGCACCTTCGAACTGCCTGCAACGAGCTGACACGAGGCGAAGATGACGCAAGAAGCATTCTGGAACCGAAATGCGGGGGCGTGACGTTCGATGTCACGCTTCACGCCTAGCTATGGCGAACTCTGCGCGAATTCAAATGAGTGCATCCCGGGCACATGATGATCCGGCGAGCGGAACGGCATGATCGCGTTCCTGTTCTCCGCTCTGCTGGCCGCGCAGACGCCGGCCTCCGCTTCCTCGCCGCAACCCGGCGGCGTCCAGCAGGATGTCGTCCTGACCGATTACCCCTCATTCGCGCGCGCCGACGAACTGTTGCGGCGCACGGTCAGTCCGCTCAACGTGCTGCGGATACACCGGCAACTGGCGCAATCCGGTCAGAGCCTGAAGGAGGAATCGGTCGAACCGAAGCAGGAGCGCTTCGTCCTGTACGTTCCGCCCGGCCCGCCCCCGCCGAGCGGCTATGCGCTGCTGGTGTTCGTGCCGCCATGGGAAGACGCGCGCGTGCCGCAGCAGTGGATTCCGGTGCTCGACCGTCAGCACACCATCTATGTCAGCGCGGCGAATTCCGGCAACCAGGCAAGCGTGTTCGATCGCCGCGAGCCGTTGGCGCTGATCGCGGAATACAACATCGCCCGGCGATATCCGCTCGATCCTGCGCGCATCTATGTCGGCGGATTCTCCGGCGGATCGCGCGTCGCGTTGCACCTCGCGCTCGGCTATCCGGATGTCTTCCGCGGTGCGCTGCTGGACGCCGGAGACGATCCCCTCGGTGGCGCGCAGCTTCCGCTGCCACCTGCGGATCTCTTCCATCTCTTTCAGCAATCCACGCGGCTGGTCTACCTGAGCGGCACGAACGATCATGGTCCGGTCGACCGCAACCAGGCGGGTCTGGACAATGGAGCGCGGCCTTCGGCACCGCCGTCCGGCCTGTTCGAAGCGGAGAGACAAGGCGCGGGCGTGACGATGTACATGAGCGGCACGGACGCCAGTCTGCATCGTGACCGCACGCGTGCCGGTCGCGATTCGCTGCAACCCTGGTGCGTCGTTAATGTGGACAGCATCGTCATGAACGGCGTGGGGCATGATCTCGCCAACGCGCGCGGCTTCGGTCGCGCGCTGGACGCCCTGTCGAAAGCCGCACAAGGTGGGGACAGCGGGCTCGCAGCCTGCCGCCAGCGCAACCAGCAGGCGATGGATGCGGAGCTTCAACAGGCGCAGCAAATGATCGACCAGGATAAACCCGACGACGCGCGCAAATTGCTCGAGCAGATCGACGCGCAATACGGCGGTCTGGCTGCACCGCAAAGCGTCGAATTGATGCAGAGGATCGAAGCGGCGCATTGAAGCGCCGCGCGCTCACTCGAATTCGTATTCGAATTCGTAGGAATGCCTGCCGTCGGTGATGATGATCTGCATCGTGCCGCGCAGGCCTTGCAGTTCGCCGGTGCCGGAGCCGGGTACCACGATGATGTTGAGCGAGAATTCTCCGCGATGCATGGTCGCATTGTGTTGCAGGGCGAAGCTGCCGCGGCGGCCCTGCAAGGTTCCGGTGACCCGCTCGACCGCGACGTAACCGGCCGAACCACTCTGTGGCGAGCCGGCGCTCAGCATTTCGCCCTTGCTGACGGCTTGCAGATCGCCGTGAAAGGTCTTGTCGAGCGACATGCGCCCGAGTTGCGCCTCCGCATCCGTGTTGTACGGTGACAGCGGAGCCAGCTTCACTTCGAAATCGCCGCGCGCTTGCATCGATTGCCTCCCGTGTGGATGCGGGATTGTATCGTGACGCGTCGGTCGCATGGCTCATGCTAAGGTTCGCCGCCATGCACGGCGAACTCCCGACCGCGATCGAACTCGCGTTGCCCGCGTGGCTGGCGGATATGGCGCGCACGGATCAAGTCTTTTCGGATGACGATGCGCGCATCGCATTCGCGATCGAACTCGCACATGCCAACGTCGAGCACGGCGGCGGCGGACCTTTCGGCGCGGCGATTTTCGATGCAGAAGGGAAATTGAACTCAGTCGGCGTCAATCAGGTAATCGCGCAGCGCTGTTCGCTGGCGCATGCGGAGATCCTGGCGCTGGGGCTGGCGCAACGGCGCTTGCAGCGGTTCCGGCTCAACGAAAGCGGCGAACGATACACCTTGGCCACCAGCGCGCAGCCGTGTTGCCAATGCTTCGGCGCGCTGATCTGGGCCGGCATCGATGCGCTGCTGATCGGCGCGCGCGGCGAAGACGTGGAGGCCCTGACGGAGTTCGACGAAGGCCCGTTGCCTTCCGACTGGATCGCGCAACTGCAGCAGCGCGGCGTGCGTGTCGCGCGCGACCTGCGGCGCGATGAAGCGCGCGAAGTGCTGGCCGAATACACGCGGCGCGGCGGAGCCCATTACTGATGCGGCGGATACGCGCCGCCCTGCCCCTGCTGCTGCTGATCGGGATCGGCGCAGCCTTGTGGGCCACCGGCGCGCTCGACCGCTTCCGCCCGCAAGAACTGGTCGCGCAGCAGCATCAATGGCACCAGGCCGTCATCGCGCATCCCTTACTGGCATGGTGTGTCTACGTGGGGCTTGTCGCGCTGGTGATCGCGACCGGCGTGCCCGCTTCATGGGTGGTGATCCTGGCCGGCGGCATGCTGTTCGGGATCGGATACGCCACCGTGCTGACGGGAATCGGCGAAACGCTGGGATCGCTGCTGCTGTATTTCGCCGCGCGCCACGCGTTCGGCAGCGGCGAACGCCCGCCTCCGAAAATGGCCGACCGCGTGCGCCGCGGCTATCTGCGGCATCCGCTGAGCTACACGCTGTTCCTGCGGCTGGTGCCGGTGCTGCCGTTCGGTGGTGTCACGGTGGCGCTCGCGTGGCTGCGCTGTCCGGTGTGGCTGTTCGCAGCCGCAACCTTCGCCGGCGGCTGCGTGATGGCCGTATTCGAAACCGCGATCGGCGCTGGCTTGGCGCACTCGATCGCGCACGCCGAACCGCTCGGTCCGCATCTGTTCCTGCATCCGCGCGTGCTGGTTCCGATTTGTGCACTGGCGGTGCTGGCGCTGATCCCGATTCTGATCCAGCGCCTGCGTTCACCGCGAAGCGATTAGTCGTCGCGGCGCGTGAGCCAGAACACCAGACCGGCGATCAGACAGCCCGCTGCGGCGCCGAGCAACGCGGTCTCCACCGGGCGACGCTTCACGAAACTGCCGACCTCGTTGCCCGCGTAACGGATGCCCCGCCAAGTCTGATCCGCGATATCGCCGGCGCTGTCGGCGATCCGTGCCGCGCCATATCTCGCCTTGCGCCTGACCTGATGCGCCGCGCCGCTCAACACGTCCGCGCCATTCTCGAGGGCCGCTCTGCTTCGTTCGGTGATATCCATGTCTTTCCTCCTTGGCCGAGCAACGATGCTAACCCGCACGCGTCCGTGTTGAGTTAATGGAACGCGAATGGCGCGGCAATGCCCTTTGCTAGCCCATCAATGATCAGTGCGTTTGCTGCAACCAGCGTTGCAACTCGACGGCTAATTGCGCGCTCGCCTGATTCAGTGCCTTGACGCCGCCTTGCGCATCCGGCGTGGGAGCGGACACTTCCACATGAAAATGCCGCTGCGCGATCACGTGTTCGTCGCGATTCGAAATCAGTGTCGCCGTCGCATCCACCACACCGTTGCTTTGCTGCGGTTGTGAAAAGACCTGGACAAAATCGTCCAGCCGAATTTGCAGACTGACATCCGCCGACGCGAGACTGCCCGGTCCGATTACCGCGCCCCAAACTCCGCCTGCAACGATTGCCCTCTCGAGCAACGGTTCCAGCAGCGTGGCGGGCGGCGCGATCCAGTCCGAATCCGCATATGTCGCCAATTGCGCGTCGGCGCGGTAATCCAGGCGGTAATACATCGCCGTGCCGTCGAGCCATTCGGGCACTTCGAT
>DATFCO010000041.1:0-16186 GCA_035253005.1 Rhodanobacteraceae bacterium | reverse complement strand
ACCTGGTTCCTCGGCGATCACACGATGAAAGCCGGATTCGATTATCAGCGCGACAAGTTCTACAACCTGTTCGGCCGCACCGAATTCGGCAACTACACCTTCGACAGCGTCGACGACTTCGCCGCCGGGCAGTATTCGTTCTACAACCTGTATCAGCCGGCACCGGGGTACACGCTCAACGACATCGCCGCGAGCTGGACACTCAACCAGTGGGGCCTGTTCTGGCAGGACGTGTGGCAGATCAGCCCGCGGTTCTCGCTGCAGTACGGCCTGCGCATGGACGTGCCGAGCGCGCGCGGCACGCCGATCCTGAACACCTGTTTCGCTTCCGCGCCGAATCCCGCCGGAAACGGCCCCGCCGGTTGCGAATACGGCGGCTTCGGCATCGCCAACAACGCCAAGATCGGCCACACCATCCTGGAGCCGCGGCTGTCGTTCAACTACGCGTTCGACACGCAATACAAGACGCAGTTGCGCGGCGGCATCGGCATCTCGGAAGGCGTGACGCCCGGCGTGTGGCTGTCGAATCCGTACACCAACAACGGCGTGACGTTGACCAGCGCCACCAGCTTCGGCGGCACGTTCAATCCGGATCCATACACGCAGCAACTGCCGGCGGGTTCGCCGCCCGCGCCCGAAGTCGATCTGCTCGATCCGCACTTTAAGCTGCCGACGGTGTTGAAGGCCAGCCTCGGCTTCGATCGCGAGTTGCCGTGGTGGGGCTTGGTGTTCAGCGCCGACTACGAGCACCTGCAGAACCAGAACGCGATCCTTTATCAGAACCTCAACCTGGGCACGCCGAATGGCACATTGCCGGATGGTCGCCTGAGTTACTGGGGATCGACCGATCCGTCATTGTGGACGCTGAAGGGCGGAGTTCCGCGCTCGGCGAGTTCGAACGTCGATCCTTCGCGCAATCCCAACTTCTACGACGTGGTGTATCTCACCAATTCCAACAAGGGCAAGGCGGATTATTTTTCGCTGGTGTTGACCAAGCCGTTCAACGACGCCTTCTCGGGCAACTTCGGTGTGGTGCTCGGACACGCCACCGACGTCAATCCGGGTACGTCCTCGCAGGCGGCGTCCAACCTCAACAAGACCGCGGTCACCAATCCCAGCGAAGACGTGGCTTCCAGCAGCAGCTACGAAGTGCGCAAGCGCGTGCTGGCCTCGCTGACTTGGCAGCACCGATTCTTCGGCGACTACACGACCAGCGTATCGGCGATTTACGACGGCCACACCGGCCAGCCGTACTCGTGGGTGTTCGGCAACGATGTCAGCGGCGTGTGTTACGGCAGCAATACCAATTGCCAGTATGGGCTGGTGTACATCCCGCGTCCGGGCGACGTGGAATTCGACAGCAGCACCAGTGCCGCCGCGCAGCAGCAGTTCTTCAACTACATCGCGCACGACGATTACCTGAGCGGCCATCAGGGCCAAATCGCCGGACGCAACGCCGTGCGTTCGCCCTGGGTCAATCGCATCGATCTCAGTTTCAGACAGCAGATCCCGGGACTGTTCAAGGGCAACAAGGGCGAAGTGCGGCTGGACATCTACAACGTGCTGAACCTGTTGAACAACAAGTGGGGCGACGTGTACGACGTGGATTTTCCCAATGTGCGCACGCTGGCGAATTTCGCCGGCGTGGACCCGGCGACCGGCAAGTACATCTACTCACTGCCGACGGACTCGAACGGCAACTACAAGCCGGGCAGCCTGACCTACGAAAACAGCCACGCGCAGTCGGTGTGGTCGATGCTGGTGACGGTGCGCTACACGTTCTGATGCGCGGCGATCCCCGATGCCGACTCGAAGCCGACGTCCCTGATGGACGTCGGCTTTGTGACGCTTGACCACTTCGAAGCCGCGGCCCATGCTTGCCGGCCGATCGAACCGAGATCCCGCGCAGGCGGGGATTGCACCGCATGAACGATAGTCACATCCGCAGCGCAGATGCGCCGACCGTCAGCGCGCGCATCGTGCCGGCGGGTACGCTGGACGTGCTGTCGCGCAAGGAGATCGCGCGCCTGCGCGACGCCACCGCATCCGGCCTGCACGGGCTGCTGCGCTCCTGCGCGCTGGCGGTGCTGACCTCCGGCGAGATGCACGACGACGCGCGTTCGATGCTGGACCGCTACCCGGATTTCGACATCCAGGTGCTGCAGCAGGACCGCGGCGTGAAACTGGAATTGTCGAACGCGCCGGCGCAGGCGTTCGTGGACGGCAAGATCATCCGCGGCACCAACGAGCTGCTGTTCGCCGTGGTTCGCGACATCGTCTACGTCTCTACGCAGATGGATGCCGGCCAGTTCGAGCTGGACGATTCCACCGGCATCACCCACGCGGTGTTCGATATTCTGCGAAACGCGCGCGTGCTGCGCGCACGTGAGAACCCCAACCTGGTGGTTTGCTGGGGCGGACACTCGATCTCGCGCGAGGAGTACGACTACACCAAGAGCGTGGGTTATCAACTCGGCCTGCGCGGCATGGACATCTGCACCGGCTGCGGCCCTGGCGCGATGAAGGGACCGATGAAAGGCGCCACCATCGCGCACGCCAAGCAGCGGCATTACCGCAACCGTTACATCGGCCTGACCGAGCCCGGCATCATCGCGGCCGAATCGCCCAACCCGATCGTCAACAACCTGGTGATCCTGCCGGACATCGAGAAGCGGCTGGAGGCCTTCGTGCGCATCGGTCACGGCTTCATCGTGTTTCCCGGCGGCGTGGGCACCTGCGAGGAAATCCTGTATCTGCTGGGCATCCTGCTGCATCCGGACAACGCGCACCTGCCGTTCCCGCTGGTCTTCACCGGGCCCGCTGTCGCCGCACCGTACTTCGAGCAGATCGACAAGTTCCTGCGGCTGACTTTGGGCGAAGGAATCTGCAAGCGCTACCGCATCGTGATCGACGATCCGACCGAAGTGGCGCACGAGATGTTGCGCGGCATCGAACGCGTGCGCACGCACCGCATCGAGCAACACGACGCGTTCTTCTTCAACTGGGCGCTGAAGATTCCCTACGTGTTCCAGTTGCCGTTCAAGCCCACGCACGAAGCGATGGCTGCGCTGAATCTGCACAAGGACCGAGATCCGCACCTGCTCGCCGCCGACCTGCGCCGCGCGTTCTCGGGCATCGTCGCCGGCAACGTGAAAGAGGAAGGTCTGCACCAGATCGACAAGAAGGGCCCCTTCGTGATCGACGGCGATCCGCGGATCATGCGCGCGCTGGACGCGCTGCTGCGCAGCTTCGTGGCCCAGCACCGCATGAAACTGCCGGGACGCGAATACGTGCCGTGCTACCGGATCGCGGGCGCGAAGGAAACAGCGAAAGCCTGATGGCGCGATGGCGCGTTGCTTTACAGCGTGCAAAAGCGCCGCGATAATTTGCGGTTCACGCCCGAGTAGCTCAGCCGGTTAGAGCATCTGACTGTTAATCAGAGGGTCCCCCGTTCGAGTCGGGGCTCGGGCGCCACTCCCGCGTGTTGCACGATCCATTGAATAGCGTTCGCGCGCCATGCGGCATGCGCGACGGTGCGGCGTTGGTGCACACACAAGCCCGGCAGCGAACCGCACTGCGGCTGGCTGGCGGCCCCCTGATCCCGGGCCGTGTGTGCGTGAACCTGGATGGACGACTGGTCCGGTCAGAACATCCCGGCCAGGCACGCCCCGAATGAGCCCATGGCGAGGCACAAGGCCACCACGGTGATCAGTGCGCGTTTCATGGCTCTTCCCCTTGCTGGCCAACCCCTGCGTTGGCCGGGAAGACGAAACAAGTTGCGTGCCACGGCTTCGAACTTCGGCCTGCAAGCCGCATCGGAACGACGTTTGCCGATCTTGAACAATCGTTACAAGGGTTGACTTGTGCCGGCAAGCCGGATCAGTTCGCACTCGCCAGGCAGGTGCTGAGGTGGGCCGCGTCGGCCGGTGCGACCCGTACGCGACCGGAATTCGCGACAATCACGGCGCGGCCTTCCTTGACGTCGCCGGTATGGCAGATCGTCAGTTGTGCGTTGCTGCCGCCGGCGCTGCCGTCGGGCTGGAACACCACGCGCGGACGGCCTTGGCTGGAGACGATGCGCATGGTCGTCGGCATAGCATCGAATCTCGCGAGCGGCGTGTCGGGTTGGCGGTCATGGTCGATATCCACGCCGATCATCCAGCCGCCCTGCCACAGGTCATCGCTCGTGCAACTCCTGCCGTCCCGGGTAGGACACACCACCACCTGTTCGCTGCGCGTAATCGCCAGTTCCCGCGCGTGCATCAGGCTCGCCTGCAACGCGCCTTCCGCAGACTGCTGATGCGAACGCGCCAGTATCGAACCTAGTGCCGGCACGCCCATCGCGACCAGAATGCTCGCGATCGCGACGGTCATCATCATTTCGATCAGCGTGATTCCGCGTTGGCGAGCGCGCATGACATCGTCTCCATCGGGCGAAGACGACAGCGTGCGCCGAAAGCGTTTTCAGCGGCAGCAGCGCAGTGCGTTGTTGCGTGTCGGCGCTTGCCTACGCCGCATGTCAGCCTTGCGGTGCCGTACGTGCGGCGGCGATCAGTCCGGACACGTATTTCATGTCCGCCATCTTTTGCGCTTCGGCCGAAGCGCCGACGACCAGCGCCGCGGCTTGATCCAGATCCGCGTCGTGCTGCTTGCGGCCGGCGGCATCGGCCGGTTGGGCGATGGCGTCCACGTACAAGGCATAGGCGAAATCCTGGCGGAATTGCGTCTCGTGCGCTCCCACCGCCAATTGCTTGCGATACCAGTCCAGCGCCGGTTGCAGGGCCGTGCGTGCTTCGTCCAGCCGGTGTTGCGCAACGATCGCGTGGGCAAGAATGCTTTGCGCTTCCGATTTCCGGCCTCGCGAATCCGCCGCGCTACTAGTGGGATCGTCGGGGATGATTAACAAGCGACGAGCCAGCGCTTCGGCCTGAGCGTAGCGTGCGATCCGGACGGCTGCATCCGAAGCGAAATACAAGTCCGCCGAAAGCATACGGTCTTGCAAAATCCGCGAGTTGACATCGTCCTTGGAAACGACGACTGATGCGATCCGTTCCGTGACTGCCATGGCGGAGGCGAGGGAAGAGCGCGCATTGCCCTGGGTGAGTTGCACCATGGCCTCGAATACAGCCGGTCCTTCGGCAACCACTTTGCGACGGGGATCGTCCGGCGCCAAAGTGGCCGCGAACTCCCCGACATCGCGCGTATATCCCTTGAGAGACTGCGCGACCGCGGCCGCATCGCCGATTTCCGCCTGCTCTCGCGCAAGCTCGATCCATTGATACCACACCGCAAGGGCGAGGCTGGATGGAAGGCGCTTGTCCTGTTCGAGCGCCAGCAGTTGCCGGCGGGTCGCGATCGATTGCGCAACTTCGCCGCGATCGAACTGCCCTTCGGCGATGAACTGGAATCCGAGGGTCCAACGCCACCATGCGCCCAGGTCGGAGGGATTGAAGCGCACCTCATCTTCGCCAGCCTGCTGGGCGCGGAGCGCGAATTGCGCCCGCGTGGCATCGTCGTGCCGGTATTTGGCAAGATCGCTCAGCAATCCGGCGGCCCAAGCGCGATCCTGCATCGCGTGCAGGTCGCCGGGGCGGCGCGCAATGATCTTTTCGGCGAGGTCATAAACCTGTTGTTCGAGTTGCTGCGCCTGCTCGTTACGGCCGAGCGTAACCAGCTCGCGCGCTTCCGAATCCGCGGTGTCGGCATACTCCGATGCGGCATCCAGATCGGAAAGATCGAGCGCGCCCAGGCCGACAAGCACCTTGCGGCCCTCGTCGCAGGTGGAGACGCCCAGCGCCGGCGGCAGCGCATGGCTGAAATAGTCCAGGTCCCGCGCATAGAGTTGGCGCACGCGGCGACTCGCATTGGGCGCGTACACCAAGGGCCGCAGCAGATCGGCCGCATCCCGCAACTGCTTGGCGGTTCCGCGCCCGCTGCCGCCGCCGACCACGACGCCTTGTCCCTGGTAGTACCAGGCCAGCGCAAGGCCGTAGGTCGTAGCTTCGCCGTGGTCGCCGGCTGCGCGCAATTTCTTGAAGATGGATTCGCCCTCGCCGAAATGCGAATACGCGCCTTTCGCGTCACCGCTGCCGAACAGGGCCTCGCCCTCCCGTAACAGCGCCATCGCCCGGTAAGCCTGCGTCTGTTTCGTGACCAGCTCCGGCGGCAGGCTGTCGTAGTAGCCGACGGTCATGTGCGCGAGCTTGCCGAGCGTGTCCAGTCGCCCGGTCGGCGCAAGCTCGGTGTAGAAGTCCTCGATCAGGAAGCTCACCAGCTTTTCCGCATCGCTGCGAGATTTCTGCGCCTCGAGTTCGGCGGTGCGCGCGCGGCGCATATTGACCAGACCGAAGATCGCGCCGGCAATCGCCAGCAGCATCAGCACCGCGCAGACGCCCGCGATCGTGCGCGCGCGCAGCAATGCGCGATGGATGGCCGCTTCGCGCTCGCGTTGCGCGGCGAGCTGGCGCTCGGCTTCTTCCTGCGCTTCGCGCGCGTGCCGCTGGTTGCGGCTGGCGACCACCACGCTGCACAACACGTCGTGCGTCAATTCCACGCGGCGCATGTCGAGGCGCTCCTCGATGCGCAGCAATCGCCGGTTCACCAGCGTCGCCAATGCGTCCGGCGCCGCGCCCGCCGCGGATAGCGCCTTGCGCACGCGTTCTTCGGCGAGGCTTTCGCGATAGCCGGATTCGGTCAGCAGCTCGTCTTCGATCACGCGGCGTACGCCGGCCGGCTGATCGGCCAGCGCGCGTTCGTAGAATTCGGAAAGGATCGTGTCGCGCGAACCCGCCAGCAGATCGGCGGAGATTTCCTTGCGCCCCTGCGCCTGCCGCGCCGTGTTGAGTTCCCGGCAGACCAGGCTCAGCAGCGACGGTTCGATTTCCGCATTGGCCAGTTCCGAACCGCCGGCGACGAAACGCACGATCGCCTCCGCGACTTCCTGCGAAACCAGTTTGCCGCCGGGTTTCACCACCGCGCTCAGCGCCTGCGCGCCGTTCATGCGCGCCAGCCGCATGCGGTTCTGCGTGATGGACGGCATGATGTCCTTCACGCTCTCCAAATGCGCGAGGTAATCCTCGCGTAACGCGATCAGGACCCGGTAATCGGCGCGCGCGAAATCGAACTGCTCCATCGCCGTGTCGTCTTCCTCGAGACGTTTTTCCAGCGCGGCGGGCGCGCGGTTTTCCACGAGGTCGGCGAGGTCTTCGAGGAACTGTTTCGCGCGCAAGCGGCCCGCGTCGTCCGCCTGACCCAGCGTGAAGATTTCCTCGAACTGGTCGAAGATCAGCAGCGGCATCAGCGTGCGGCCTTGCGCATCGCGCAGCAGGTCGCCGCGGTGGTGCAGGAATTCCCACAGCGACTCGCCTTCGATCGAACTGCCGGGCCGCGTCCAGTGGCCGGCTTCGGCGGTAGCGCGGAAGATCGCCTGCTTGATCTGTTCGGAAGGCGAGGGCGATTCGGGCGCGTAGTCGATGCGCACGTAGACCGGGCAGAAATCCGCGCTGCGCAAACGCGGCACCAGTCCGGCACGCAGCAGAGAAGTCTTGCCCAGGCCCGATTGTCCGAACAGCACCGTCAGGAGTTTGCGCTGCACGCGGCGCGCGAGTTCGGCGGCTTCCTCGTCGCGGCCGTGGAAGTACGCGCGGGTTTCTTCCGAATACGAAAACAAGCCGAGCCAGGGATTTTCCGGATCGAGCGTGACCGTATCGACGCGGTTGATGTCGTTCATGCGCGCCTCCCGCTGCACAATTCCTGCAGCCGGCGCAGGAATTCCGGCGTGGGCTCGCCCTCGGGCAGGCGCGTCATGTGCACGGCCTTGAAATGTTCCGGCACCAGCGCGGTCATTTCCGACGTGTCGTCGATGCATACCGGCAGGATGAACACCGCGCCTTCCGCGATATTGCGCGCGCGATCCACCGCGTAGCTCCATTCGCGACGAAAGTAGGCTTCGTGGCGGCGTTGCGTCGTCGCGGAAATCACCGGCACGAAGAAACTGCAACGCGCGATGTTCGCGCGGATCTTGCGGTCGTAATCGTCGCCGCCTTCCAGGCGATCCAGATCGAACCAGGTGGTGAGTCCGGCCGCGTCCATACCGGCTTTCAACCGTTGCACCGCGGGCAGGTCTTCGCGCGCGTAACTGACGAAGATCGCGTTCTCCGGCATCTCGCGCGCCGGCGGCAGGAAACGCTGTGGTGCATTCGAAGACGACGCTTGCACGGGACGCTGGCGCGCGCTCCAGCGCCGGTGCAGTTCGGCGACGAAGGATTCCGCGCCGCCGTACACACGAGTGCGCACGCTGACCTGCTGCAGGAACGCGACCAGCCGTTCGTCCTTCGAAGTGTGATCGTCGGCGAACACTTCGGTGACATCGCGCGGGTCGGACAGCCGCTTGCGCTTGGCCATGCGCAGGAAGAGCCGCGCCAGCCAGTTGGAGAAATCGCTGCCGATCAGCAGGAGATGATTGTGCTCCAGTTCGTGGAACAGTTTTTCCGGCGTCAGGTGCTCGGACTGCAACGCGCAGATGAACTCCAGCATGTCCTCGTCGGAGAGAACATAGGTCGGCGACGCCGACAATCTTCCCAGCAGGTGATACACCACGCTGCGCCGCAATTCGGCGCGTTCGGCCGGCAGGTCGGCGACGCGGTTGGGCGAATAGGCGATCACTTCGGTGGAGGGCTGGCCGCCGTAGCGTTCCATGTTGACGGCGTTTTCCAGCAGCGGATCGAAGGTCGTCGTGACGAACAGGTCGAAATCGGTGATCTGCGCCAGTTGCCGCAATGCCTGCGGCGGTTCGAATTGCACTTCGCGCATGATCGAACGCAGCCGCGTGTAAGCTTCCTCGCGGCGCCCGCGCTGGCCGAGGTAGCTGCACATCACGTCGTTGAGCGTCAGCGGCTGCGGCAGTTCGGCCGTGTTCACCGACAAGCGCGCCGCCAATTTCTCCGCCAGCCACACGTACAGCGGCCGCAATCCGCTATCGGTCTGCACGCGCAGCAGGTCGGGGCCGATGATCGGAATTACCCGATGCTCCTCGATGTAGTTGAGGAGATCGTCCCAGGCGTCTTCGTCGAAGCCGTGCATGGGATCCATCGCAGCGGGCAACATGCTCATGGCCAGGCCCCGTGATGACCGGCAGAGCTTACTCCGTTTGGTCGAACGCGGAGCGTACCGCCCGAAAATTCGGAAGGCGCGTGGCGGCCACTTATAATTGCGGGATGGACGAACGCATCCACCGAAGCGACGAGCGGTTCCAGCTCGTCGCGCCTTACCAACCCGCGGGCGACCAGCCGCAGGCGATCGCGAAATTGATCGAAGGTTTCGAATCGGGCTTGGCGGCGCAGACGCTGCTGGGCGTCACCGGTTCCGGCAAGACCTTCACCATCGCCAACGTGGTGCAGGCGGTGCAGAAACCGACGCTGGTGCTGGCGCCCAACAAGACGCTGGCCGCGCAGTTGTACGGCGAGTTCAAATCGTTCTTCCCGAACAACGCGGTCGAGTACTTCGTCAGCTACTACGACTACTACCAGCCGGAAGCCTACGTGCCTTCCAGTGATACCTACATCGAAAAAGATTCATCGCTCAACGAACATATCGAACAGATGCGCCTCGCCGCGACCAAGGCGCTGCTTTCGAGGCGGGACGCGCTGATCGTCGGCACGGTGTCGGCGATCTACGGTCTCGGCAATCCGGAAGATTATCTTTCGCTGCGATTGATCCTCTCGACCGGCGAGCACATCAACCAGCGCGAACTGATCCGACATCTGACCGAACTGCAATACACGCGCAACGAGATGGAACTGCACCGTGGCACCTACCGCGTGCGTGGCGAATGCGTGGATGTGTTTCCGGCCGAAAACGAGACCGAAGCGCTGCGCATCGAACTGTTCGACGGCGAAGTGGAAAGTCTTGCGCTGTTCGATCCGCTGACCGGCGAGACCATCCGCAAGGTGCCGCGCTACACGGTGTATCCACGCACGCATTACGCCAGTACGCGCGCATCGGTGTTGAATGCGATCGAGACGATCAAGCTGGAACTGACCGACTGGCTGGAACACTTGCGCAAGGAAAACAAGCTGGTCGAGGCGCAGCGGCTGGAACAGCGCACGCGCTATGACCTGGAAATGCTGAGCGAAATCGGCTTCTGCTCCGGCATCGAGAATTATTCGCGGCACTTGAGCCGCCGGCAGGCCGGCGAACCGCCGCCGACCTTGTTCGATTACTTGCCGCCGGATGCGCTGCTGGTGGTGGACGAATCCCATGTCACGATTCCGCAGCTCGGCGGCATGTTCAAGGGCGACCGCTCGCGCAAGGAAACGCTGGTGGAATTCGGCTTCCGGCTGCCGAGCGCGCTGGACAACCGTCCGCTGCGTTTCGAGGAATGGGAAGCGCGCGAGCCGCGCAGCATTTTCGTTTCCGCCACGCCCGGCAAATACGAAATGACGAAATCCGGTGGCAGCGTCACCGAGCTGGTGGTGCGTCCGACTGGCCTGGTCGATCCGGAAGTGGAAGTGCGGCCCGCGCGCAGTCAGGTGGACGACGTGCTGGGCGAGATCAAGCAGCGCGTCGCGTTGGGCGATCGCGTGCTGGTCACCACGCTCACCAAGCGTATGGCCGAGAACCTCACCGATTTCCTGCACGAGCACGGCATCAAGGTGCGCTATCTGCACTCGGACATCGAAACCGTGGAGCGCGTGGAAATCATCCGCGACCTGCGCCTCGGCAAGTTCGACGTGCTGGTCGGCATCAATTTATTGCGCGAAGGCCTGGACATGCCCGAAGTGTCTTTGGTCGCGATCCTCGATGCGGACAAGGAAGGATTTTTGAGATCGACCGGCTCGCTGATCCAGACCATCGGCCGCGCCGCGCGCAACCTGCGCGGCAAGGCAATCATGTACGCCGACACGGTGACGCAATCGATGCAGGCCGCGATCGACGAAACCGACCGCCGCCGCGCCAAACAGGTCGAATACAACCTCGAGCACGGCATCACGCCGAAGTCGGTGCAGAAAAAGATCGCCGACATCATGGAAGGCGCGCGCGAGGCGCCGCCGGGGCAGGCGCGTGGACGCACGCGGCCGCGCGGCGAGCCGCAACGCATGGTCGCAGAAGAAGCTGCCAGCTATGCCAACCTCGACGCGCATTCCGCCGCCGCGCTGATCAAGAAGCTGGAAGCGCAGATGTACAAACACGCGCAGAACTTGGAGTTCGAAGACGCGGCACGCCTGCGAGATGAAATCAAGAGAGTGCGGGAAAGCGCGCTGATGCAGTAGAACCCATTCAAAGCTACTGCGCTCGACATCTTGCGCGCCGGCGGTGCTCGGAATCCTCATGTACTGACGTGTACACTCCGGTTCCTGCGCGCCGCCGACGCGCAACCTGTCTTCGCTCGCTACGCTTTGAGATGGTTCTAATGGACGTGTGATCACTCTGCGTCCGCGGATCTGCTTCGCATCGCCACCGCCGCCCCGAGCAATCCCGGATTCGGATGTGTGATGACCTGCACCGCAATGCGATGCATGTAGGGTACGTACTGGCCCTTGTCGGTGAAGCGCTGCATGAAGCCGCTGCGGCAGAAGTAATCCAGGAAATGCAGAACGATGCCGCCGGCGATCAGCACGGTGTGCGTGCCGTGCAGCATCGCGACGTCGCCGGCCACGCTGCCGAAGGTGTTGCAGAAGCGATCGAGCGCGCGCCTGGCATCCGCGTCGTTACCGTGCAGCGCGGCATCCACGATTTCCTTCGGCGTGCGCAGGCCAGGTTGCGGATCGGGCAGGGGAACGGGTTGGACGCCGCGCAGCGCGGCGTCGATGCGCGACAGTCCTTGGCCGCTCAACAGCAACTCGTTGTAGACGCGCACGTGGCGTACGGCGATCCAGCGCACGATTTCGCGTTCCTCGTCATCGGTCGCGGCGAACGTGGCGTGGCCGCCTTCGGTTTCCACCACGCGCCAACCGTGTGTCTGCGGGCCGACCAGCAGCCCTACGCCCAGGCCGGTGCCGGGGCCGATCAGCGTGACCGGGCCTTGCAATTCTCCGGTGATGTCGCCGGCCATCGGCACGCGCTGCGAGGGATCCAGGCGCGGCGCGGCCCAGCCGATCGCGCCGAAATCGTTGATGAGTTCCAGGTGATCGAGCGAAAGCGCGCGCTGCAAATCGCCGCGCCTGAACGACCATGCGCGGTTGGCGAAAGCGATCTGGTCGCCCGTGACCGGAGCGGCCACCGCCAGCGTAGCGCGCTTCGGTCGCACGTCGGTCTGTTTCAGATATTCCAGCGCGGCTTCGCGCAACGTGGCGAAACGATCGTCGCCGAAGGTGTGCTCTTCGAAAATCCGCGGCGAGGGCGCGGCGAGATCGGTCAGCGCGAAACGCGCATTGGTGCCGCCGATGTCGCCGATCAGAGCGGGTTCGCGCGGCTTCATGCGAGCGCGGCGTCCCGGTTGCGGAGCCAGACCGCCTCGTTCACCCTCGCCCAAGTCTTCATCGCTGCCCGTGTGATGTGAGCCGGCGGCCATTCTAACAAGCCGGACTTTGCGCCGGACGGTGCGGAGCATAAGCTGCAACTTGCAGGCGGGGAACGGAATGAAACGGCGGATTCTTCAGGCGGGCCGAGTCTTTTTCGTGGTGGCGCTGATGCTGGCGCCGCTCGCGTGCTGGGCCGCCAGCAGTCCGCGCTTCGAAATCCGCGGTGATCGGTTCCTGCTGGACGGCAAGCCGTACGTGATCCGTTCGGGCGAGATGCATTACCCGCGCATCCCTCGCGCGGAATGGCACGCGCGGCTACGCCTTGCGCGCGCGATGGGACTCAACACCATCACGACTTACGCGTTCTGGAACGTCAACGAGCCGCAGCCGGGCAAATTCGATTTCAGCGGCAACGCCGACATCGCCGCTTTCATCCGCGCCGCGCAAGAAGAAGGCTTGAACGTGATCCTGCGGCCCGGCCCATATGTCTGCGCCGAATGGGATTTCGGCGGCTTGCCTGCGTGGCTGCTGCGCACTAGTGGCATCACCGTGCGCGCATACGATCCGCGCTTTCTCGCCGCCAGCGCGGTGTGGTTCAAGCGTCTGCACCAGGAACTCGCGCCGCTCCTGAGCAGCCACGGCGGTCCGATCCTGATGGTGCAGGTGGAAAACGAATACGGCAGCGTCGCCCATCCCGATCGCGACTATCTGCTTGCGATCGAAAAGCAGATCCGCGAGGCCGGTTTCGACGTGCCGCTGTTCACGTCGAACGGTCCGGAACTGAAGATGCTGGAAGGCGGAACTTTGCCGGGCGTGCTGTCGGTGATCAATTTCGACGGCGACGCGAACGATGCCAAGCAGGCGTTCGCGGTGGCCGACCATTTTCGTTCCGGTGAACCGCGCATGGTCGGCGAATACTGGGATGGCTGGTTCGATTCCTGGGGTCAACCGCACAACACGCGCGACGCGAAAACCGCTGTCAGCGCCGTGGGCTGGTTCCTAGATCACGGCATTTCGTTCAATCTCTACATGTTCGACGGCGGCAGCAACGGCGGCTTGAACGGCGCCAACGTGATGCCGCCGCTGCCTTACGTGCCGCAGACCACCAGCTACGACTACGACGCGCCGGTGGACGAGGCGGGGCGGCCCACCGCGAAGTTCCACGCGTTGCGCAAGCTGATCGCCGCGCATCTGCCAAAAGGCGAAACGCTTCCGCCCGTGCCCGCGGTATCTCCGACCATCGCCATTGCGCGATTCACGCTCGACGAAAACGTTTCGCTGCTCGAAGCGCTGCCGCAACTGGGCAAGCCGATCGATTCGGAACTGCCGGGCAACATGGAAGCTTACGGTCAGAACTACGGCTTCATCCTTTACCGCAAGCGCTTCGATCGTGCAGTTCGCGGCAAGCTCGTGATCGGCGGCGCGCGCGACTACGCGATGGTGATGGTGAACGGCAAACCTGTCGGCACGCTGGACCGCCGTCTGGGTCAGAGCGAATTGCCAGATGTTGATGTGCCCGCGGGCGGCACGCTCGATCTGCTGCTCGAGCACATGGGCCGCATCAATTACGCGGATGTGTTTCGTGACGGCTACGAAGGCATCACCGGCGGCGTGACGTTGGCCGGCCGGCAATTCACCGGCTGGCAGGTGTATCCGCTGCCGCTGGATGATTTGTCGAAATTGCGATTCGGTCACGGTGCCGCCGTAGCGGGTCCGGTGTTCCGCCGCGGTCATTTCGATCTGGCGCGCACCGGCGGAACGTTCCTGGACATGCGCGGCTGGGGAAAGGGCCGCGTATGGATCAACGGCCACGAACTCGGCCGCTACTGGCGCATCGGTCCGCAGCAGAGCCTGTTCGTGCCGGCTTCGTGGATGCGTGCGGGACGCAACGAGGTGATCGTGCTCGAAGAAGAATCCGTCAGGACTGCGACGATGCAGGGCTTGACCGATCCGGTGTACGCGACGGCTGCCGAATCACGCTGAGGACCGACGCAGTGTCGTCGAAGGTGGTGGGCGCGACAGGGATCGAACCTGTGACCCCTACCATGTCAAGGTTCGCTGCTGTGCGCAGTCCGCTGCAGGAGTGGTGGGCGCGACAGGGATCGAACCTGTGACCCCTACCATGTCAAGGTAGTGCTCTACCGCTGAGCTACGCGCCCCCAAGGGGGTTGCGAACTATAACGGGATCGCGCGGCGCGCTCAATGCGATGAGGGGCGCGCCGGACTTGCCCGCGGCCGAATGCGCCCGTCGTGACGCGAATTTCATTTACCGTTTTCCACACTGGAATGCGGGAGCGCGTGCAGGGATGCGCGCGGCGCGGGCAAGGAGCCGCTGCGGTGAACCGGGTCGTTCCAATCTCTATTCTGTCGGTGCTGCTGCTCGCGCCGATGGTGGCGTTCGCGCAGGCCTCTCCGCAGGATCGAGCCTGGCTGGTCGCGGCGCACCAGACCAATCTCGCCGAGTTCGCGGCCGGCAACCTCGCTGCGCAAAGCGGGCACACCGAATCGGTCCGCAATGCCGGACGCATGCTGGTGGATGATCATCGCGCGCTCGACGCGAAGTTGCAGCCGGTGGCAAAGCAGCTCGGCGTGAAACTGCCGGATTATCCGAATGCGCAGCAGCAAGCCGAAATGCAGCGCTTCCAGCGCGAATCGGGCATGCAGTTCGACCAGACTTGGGCGCACGTCGAAGGCGATGGCCACGTGCTGGCGATCGAGCTAACGGTGAAGGAAACGCAGCAGGGTTCGTCGCCGCAGGTGAAGCAACTCGCGGCGGCGGCCTTGCCGGTGCTGAAAAAACATCTGAAGGTGCTGCGGCAGGCGTCGGTGCGGATCACCGGCAGCGGTTGATCGCAAGCAGTCACGGAGGACGCGATGAAACAACTTGCAATGGCTCTCGCGATATCCGCGGTGTGCGCGGCGATGGTGACCTGGGCGCAGACCGTGCCGCACAAGCCGCAGCCGCACAATCCGAAATCCGCAAGCAGCGCTCCCGCGCCGAAGAACACCAGCGGCGATCTGGTGCAGATGGAACAGGATCCCGCGCAATGGGTGATGCCGGCGAAAAACTACGCGGGTACCCGCTTCAGCAAGCTCAACGAGATCAACGCCGGCAACGTCGCCAACATGACCGTGGCGTGGACGTTCTCCACCGGCGTGCTGCGCGGCCACGAAGCCGCGCCGCTGGTGATCGGCGACACGATGTACGTGATCACGCCGTGGCCGAACATCGTCTACGCGCTCGATCTCACCAGGGACGGCGCGATCAAGTGGGTGTTCAAGCCGCATCCGGAACCGGCCGCGCAAGGCGTCGCGTGTTGCGACGTGATCAATCGCGGCGTGGCTTATTCCGACGGAAAGATCTTTTTCAACACGCTGGACGATCACACCATCGCGCTGGACGCCAACACCGGCAAGCAGGTCTGGAATACCAAGGTCGGCGAGATCAACCACGGTGAAACCATGACGATGGCGCCGCTGGTGGTGAAGAACCACGTGCTGGTCGGCGTCAGCGGCGGCGAGCTGGGTGTGCGTGGCTGGTTGAAATCGCTGGACACCGGCGATGGACACGTGCAATGGACGGCGTATTCCACCGGCCCCGACAAGGATGTGCTGATCGGCGCGGATTTCAATCCGCCGTACCCGGAAGACAAGGGCCCCGATCTCGGCGCGACCAGTTGGCCGAACAGGGCCGCGTGGATGATCGGCGGCGGGCCGGTGTGGGG
>DATFCO010000040.1:0-3318 GCA_035253005.1 Rhodanobacteraceae bacterium | reverse complement strand
TCCCGATCGCATGCTGCTCGCCGAAGCCAACCAATGGCCGGAAGACGTGCTGCCTTATTTCGGCAACGGCGACGAATGCCACATGGCGTTCCATTTTCCGCTGATGCCGCGCATCTACATGGCGATCGCGCGCGAGGACCGGCATCCGATCACCGATATCATGCGGCAGACGCCGGACATCCCCGCCAACTGCCAGTGGGCGATCTTCCTGCGCAACCACGACGAGCTGACGCTGGAGATGGTGACCCAGCGCGAGCGCGATTACCTGTGGAATTTCTACGCGCAGGACCGGCGCATGCGCATCAATCTCGGCATCCGCCGGCGCCTCGCGCCGCTGATGGGCAACGATCGCCGCAAGATCGAACTGATGAACGGCCTGCTGTTCTCGCTGCCGGGCACGCCGGTGGTGTATTACGGCGACGAGATCGGCATGGGCGACAATGTGTTTCTCGGCGACCGCGACGGCGTGCGCACACCGATGCAATGGTCGCCCGATCGCAACGGCGGATTTTCCAAAGCCGATCCGCCGCAGCTCTATCTGCCGCCGCTGATGGATCCGATCTACGGCTACGGTGCGCTCAACGTCGAGGCGCAGGCTCGCTCGCAAGGCAGCCTGTTGAACTGGAGCCGGCGCATCATCGCCGTGCGCCAGGCGCAGCGCGCCTTCGGTCGCGGCACGATCTCGTTCCTGTATCCGGGCAATCGCAAGGTGCTCGCCTACGTGCGCGAGTTCGAAGGCGAAGCGATCCTGTGCGTGTTCAATCTCTCGCGCGCGGCGCAGGCGGTGGAACTGGATCTCGCGCGCTTCAAGGGCCGCGTGCCGATCGAACTCACCGGCCGCAACGCGTTTCCGCCGATCGGCGATCTCTACTATCTCTTGACCTTGCCGGCTTACGGCTTCTACTGGTTTCTGCTGGCGAGCGAAGCCGCGGTGCCGGCCTGGCACGAGCAGACGCCGGAGATCACGCCGGACTTCGTGACGCTGGTGGCGCGCGATGGTTTGCTGGATATCGTGCAACCGCCGGCGCGCACGTTGCTGGAGCAGGAAATCTTCCCGTCCTTCCTGCCGAAGCAGCGCTGGTTCGCCGCCAAGGAAGATCGAATCACGAAAGCGCGTCTGTGCGCGGCCGCGCCATTCAACCGCGACCTGGTGCTGGCGGAAGTCGAGGTGACACTCGCGAGCGGCGCGATCCAGCGCTATTTCCTGCCGCTGGCGTTGGCGAAGGAAGAATCCGAGAGTG
Source organism: Rhodanobacteraceae bacterium (assembly GCA_035253005.1). Taxonomy (GTDB): domain Bacteria; phylum Pseudomonadota; class Gammaproteobacteria; order Xanthomonadales; family Rhodanobacteraceae; genus 66-474. The sequence continues at coordinate 2,077 of DATFCO010000040.1, read as the reverse complement.
CCGGCTGGGCCTTGCTGCCTTATGCCTTGGCACGCGTGCGCCGCCGGCAGGAATTGTGGACGCTGGTGGATGCGAGCGCGGTAGAAAATTGCACGCGCGCGTTGATCGAAGGCCTGCGCACCAATCGTGAACTTTTCACCGCGGAAGACGGGCGGCTGCTCTTCACGTCCACGAAGTGGCTGGGCAGCGTGCAGCTCTTGCCCGATTCGCAGATCCGCCGTCTGGGCGTCGAGCAAAGCAACACCTCGATCCGCATCGACGACTCGGTGATGCTGAAAATTTATCGCAGGCTGACGGCGGGCGCGCATCCCGAGGTAGAAATGGGCCGTTTCCTGACCGAAGCCGGCTTCGCCAACACGCCGCCGCTGCTGGGTACGCTCGAGCGCATCGGCAGCGATGGCGTCAGCACGATCCTGATGGTCGCGCAGAAATTCGTCGCGAATCAGGGCGACGGCTGGACGCAAACGGTCGAGCACCTGGAGCGTCGCCTGGAGGACATCGCGCTGGCCTCGTCGTCCGAATCGGAAGCCGGTGAGATCACGCTGCACGATTTTTACATCGATCTGCTCGGCACGCTGGGAAAGCGCACCGCGGAACTGCACCGCGCCTTGGCGCTGCAAACCGGCGATGCCGCTTTCGAGCCCGAACCGATCGGCGAGCAGGACGAATCCGCGTGGCGGACCGCCGCTCGCGCGCAAGCTGCGAGCGCGTTCGCCGCGCTGGAACGCGCAGCTTCGCGTCTAGGTGAAGCTGCGCGCAACGAAGCCGATGCACTGCTCGCACGCAGGAAAGAATGTCTGGATCTGATCGACCGTCTGAGCGCGATTCCTCTGGACGCGAGCAAGACCCGCATCCACGGCGATTACCATCTGGGCCAGACCTTGCTGTGCAAGGACGACTGGATGATCGTCGATTTCGAAGGCGAACCAGCCAAGCCGCTCGAACTTCGCTTGAGCAAGAGCTCACCGTTGCGCGACGTCGCCGGCATGCTGCGTTCGTTCGACTACGTCTCCTCCGCCGCCTTGATGAAACTGCCGCAGAGTGCGGCACCGGTGCCCGAGCCCGTGATCCGTTTTGCATTGAACTGGCGGGAGGCTGCGAAGCAGGCGTATCTGGAGTCGTATCGCGACGCCATCGCGGGCGTGGAAAGCTATCCGTCGTCCGGGGCAACGGCACAGCAGTGGCTGGATCTCTTCATCCTGGAAAAGGCCTGCTACGAAATCGAATACGAACTCAACAACCGGCCCGACTGGCTGACCATTGCGATCAGCGGAGTGAAGGGCATCCTGGACGCGCACGCGGGCCACTGAATTCGAAACGGCAAGAATCCGGATGACGCTGTTGGAAAAAAATTTCGGCGAACCGACGCAGGCACAGATCGAAGCGATCGTCGACGGCGATTGCGGCGATCCATTTTCGGTGCTCGGGCCGCATGCGCAGCCGGATGGCGGCGTGGTGGTGCGCGTATTCCTGCACGATGCCCAAGCGTTGCGTTTGATCGACGCGGAAAGCCAGGTGCTTGCCGAGTGCGAACGCATCCATCCGCAAGGTCTGTGGCAGGCGACGTTGCCGCAGCCCGTCCACTATCGCGTGCGCGCGGAAACGACATCGGGTCGGTTCGATTTCGAAGATGCCTACCGCTTCGGTGCGGTGCTGGGCGAACTCGACGTGTACCTGCTGGCCGAGGGCACGCACCTGCGCAACTACGCGCGCCTGGGCGCGCATCTGGCCGTCAAGGATGGCGTGGGCGGCACCGCCTTCGCGGCGTGGGCGCCCAATGCGCGGCGCGTCAGCGTCGTCGGCGAATTCTGCAACTGGGACGGACGCCGGCTGCCGATGCGTAAGCGCCACGAGTGCGGCGTGTGGGAGTTGTTCGTGCCGCACGTCGGCGAGGACGCGCTGTACAAGTTCGAGATCAAGGCGGCAAATGGCGCATTGCTGCCGCTGAAAGCCGATCCGTATGCGTTCTATGCCGAGCAACCTCCGCGCACTGCATCGATCGTGCGCGTGCCCGGCAAGCAATTGCGCTGGGAAGATCAGGGCTGGATGAAGGCACGCGCCGCGGCGCAGGAACGTT
>DATFCO010000039.1:0-4075 GCA_035253005.1 Rhodanobacteraceae bacterium | reverse complement strand
CCACGCGCTTTCTGGTGCTGGGCCGCGCGCTGTTTCCGCCTTCCGGTCACGATCGCACGTCGCTGCTGGTGTTCGTGCACGATCAGCCCGGCGCGCTGTACCGCGTGCTGGAGCCGCTGGCGCGCCGCGGCATCAGCATGAACCGCATCGAATCGCGGCCCGCGCACACGGGCCTATGGCAATACGCGTTCTTCATCGACGTGGGTGGACACGTCGATGAAACGCCGCTCTCCGATGCGCTGGCGGAACTGGGCGACTTCGCCGCGCAGGTGCGGGTGCTGGGTTCTTATCCGGTCGCGGTGTTGTAGCGCCAAATCGCAGCCTTTGAAACCCGTTCGTCCCGGATCAAGTCCGGGCAGGCTCTGAGCGTAGCGTCGCAGGTGCGAAGTCGAAGGACATGCATGCACTTCGACTCCGCTCGCTTTGCTCGCTACGCTCAGTGCGAACGGATTCAACTACGCCGCCACCGCTTGCCTCAACTCGCCCCAATGTGGCGGATTCGGCCACTGCGGCTGCGCATTGCCGCTGACCGCGCGGCGCAGGTCGTGGCGATCCAGTTGCGGCGCCAGCGCGTGCACCAGCGCCAGCGCGTAATCGCGCAGCACGCGTTCGCGCGGCAGTACCGCCCAAGTGATGCATTCGGGCAGCGCGTCCGGCGCGGGCAAGACGCGCAGATCGGCATCCGCGCGTGCGTCCACCGCCATCTCGGCCAGCACGCCGATGCCGACGCCCTCGCGCACGTAGGTCTTGATCAAGTCCGCATCGATCGCGGTCATGGCGAGCTGCAAATCCAATCCCGCTTGCGCGAACGCGCGCCGCAAGGACGAACCCGGTTGTTGCGAGGACGCGTAGCTCACCAGCGGATGCCCGGACAGATCGCGCAACGTCGGCGCGCGCTTCTTCGCGGCCAACGGATGCGCTCGCGGCGTCAACACCACGCGACTCCAATGGAACAGCGGCACCGCGATGCCGCTCTCCGGCGTGGCGCCGCTGCTGCTGATGATCGCGACATCGGCATCGCCGCGCGCGAGCTGCGGCAGGATGTCGCCCTCGTCCGCCGGTTGCAGATGCACGGCCACTTCCGGGAATTCGCGTTTGATCGCCGCGATCGCGCGCGGCAGCACGTGACGCGCCTGCGTGTGCGTGGTGACCACCGTCAATCGTCCGCGGCGATCGCCGCGCTGGTTGGCGGCCAGCGCGCGGATGTTGCCCGCTTCGTTCAAGACGCGCCGCGCGTAACCCAGCACCTGCGCGCCGGCGGCGGTCAGCGCTTGCAGGCTGCGTCCGCGCCGCGCGAACAGCAGGAAACCGAGTTCGTCCTCGAGGCGCTTGATCTGCTTGGAAAGCCCGGGCTGCGTGGCATGCACGCGGCCGGCAGCCTGGGTGATGTTGAGGCCGGAATCAGCGATGGCGACGAGATAGCGAAGCTGGGTGAGTGTCATGGGAATCGTCCGGAACATGTGGGCGGCGGCAAACGGAAGAGCACGCGTATTTCGCGCGTTTCATCGCGTAGGTGCGCCAACACATGGGACGGCGTTGCAATGACATCGAAGCGCTTCGCTGGATCGATTCGGCCGGCAGATTATCAGACGGACGTTTAGACGTCCAATCGGTATTGATAACGTTTCGGAATAAGCGGCTGCGGGATGCTTATTTCCGCACCTGCTCCGCCGCGGTCAGGATCGTCGCATGGATGCGCCGCGCCCGCCACTGTTTCCGTTGTTCGCCGACCTGCGCGGCCGCCCGGTGCTGGTGGTCGGCGGCGGCGCGGTCGCGCGGCGCAAGGTGCAGGCGCTGCTGGAAGCCGGCGCGCACGTGGCGGTTGGTGCGCTGGCGCTGGATGCCGAATTGGATCGCCTGGCCGAAGCCGGGCGTATCGATTACCTCGACGGCGTATTCGAGCCGGACTGGCTGGACAGCATGTGGCTGGTGATCGCCGCGACGGGCGACGAACGCGTCAATCGTGCGGTGGCGGAAGCCGCGAGCGCGCGGCGCGTGTTCGCCAATGTGGTGGACGATGCGGAAATGTCCAGCTTCCACGTGCCCGCACGTGTGCGGCGTGGTTTGTTGCAGGTCGCGATTTCCAGCGGCGGCGCCGCGCCAATGCTGGCTACGCAACTGCGCCAGAAGATCGAAACCATGCTGGACGATTCACTCGCATCGCTGGTCGGATTGCTCGCACGAGAAAAGACTCGGATTCACCAACGCTTCCCGCATCCGCGCGACCGCCGGCGGTTCTTCTCGCGTCTGTTCGATGGCGAAGTGCCGTCCTTGCTGCGCAGAGCGCGCCATCTCGAAGCCGCGGCGGCTTTCGAACGCGAGTTGTCGCACGCCGAAATCACTCGCGGCTCGGTCGCACTGGTTGGCGCGGGCTGCGGCGATCCGGGGCTGCTGACTTTGAAAGGCTTGCGCGCGCTCAAGGAAGCCGACCTTATTCTGCATGACAGATTAATCGGCGACGGCATCCTGGAACTGGCGCGCCGCGATGCAGAACGTATCGCGGTCGGCAAACGGGCTGGCGAGGACCACGCGCAGACGCAGAGGCGAATCCATGCACTGATGCTGCAACACGCGCGTGTCGGACGCCGCGTGGTGCGGTTGAAAGGCGGCGATCCACTCGTTTTCGCGCGCGGCGGCGAGGAGCTGGAATTCCTGCGCACGCACGGCATCGATTTCGAAGTGATCCCTGGCGTCACGGCGGCCTTGGCTTGCGCGTCGTTTACCGGCATCCCGTTGACGCATCGCGAGCACGCGCATGCGGTCACGCTGTTGACCGTGCATTGCGCCGATGCGCTGACGGACTTCGATTGGGGCGCGTTCGCGCAACCGAAACACACGCTGGCGATCTACATGGGCGTGGCCGCGCTGGAATCCGTTGGGCGCGAACTGATCGCACACGGCCGCGCGCCGCACACGCCGTTCGCCATCGTGGAAAACGGCGGCTCGCCGCGCCAGCGCGTCGTCACCGGAACGCTCGATCGACTATCGCGCGCCGCGCAGGAGTACGCTATCCGCCCGCCGGCGCTGCTGATCGTCGGCGAGGTCGCAGCGTTTGCCGAACGATTGCACTGGTTCGGCAGCGCGCCGCAGTCCGTCTCGCACGCCGCGCACGCGATGCGCGCCGCCTGATCCGCATTCGCAACAGGAGTCCACCATGTCCCTGCACGACAGCATCGTCGACACCATCGGCAGCACACCGATCGTCAAGCTGCACCGCATCGCGCCCGCGAATGTGTCGCTGTACGCGAAAGTCGAGTCGTTCAATCCCGGCGGTTCGGTGAAGGATCGCCTGGCGATCGCGATCATTCTCGATGCCGAGCAGCGCGGCACGCTGAAGCCCGGCCAGACCGTCGTCGAGGCGACCTCCGGCAATACCGGCGTGGCGCTGGCGATGGTGTGCGCCGCGCGCGGTTATCCGTTCGTGGCGGTGATGACGGAAACCTTCTCGATCGAACGCCGCAAGCTGATGCGCGCGTACGGCGCGAAAGTGATCCTGACGCCCGCCGCGGCGCGCGGCACCGGCATGGTGCGCAAGGCCGAAGAGCTGGCGAAGCAGCACGGCTGGTTCCTCGCGAGGCAGTTCGAGAACGAAGCCAATCCTGCGTATCACCGGCAGACCACCGGCCCGGAAATACTGCGCGACTTCGCGGGAAAGCGGCTGGATTATTTCGTCAGCGGCTGGGGCACCGGCGGCACGCTCACCGGCGCGGGCGAGGTGCTGAAACCGGCGCGGCCGAACATCAGGATCATCGCCACCGAACCCGTCAATGCATCCTTGCTTGCCGGCGGCGAATGGCATCCGCACAAGATCCAAGGCTGGACGCCGGATTTCCTGCCGAAAGTGTTGAGCCGCAGCATCGCCGACGAAATCATCCCCGTCGACGAAGTGCTGGCGCGCGACACCGCGCGGCGTCTGGCGAAAGAAGAAGGCATTTTCTGCGGCATCTCGTCCGGCGCCACCGTCGCCGCCGCACTGGAAGTCGCCAAGAAAGCACCGCAAGGTTCGGTACTGCTCGCGATGCTGCCCGACACCGGCGAACGTTATCTCTCGACGTTCCTGTTCGAGGGCGTGAAC
>DATFCO010000038.1:0-5571 GCA_035253005.1 Rhodanobacteraceae bacterium | reverse complement strand
CGCTTCCAGTTCCTGCGCGAGTTGCGCGCCGCCGCTTTCGACAATGCGGCCGTCCGCCAGCACGTGCACGAAATCCGGCACGATGTAGTCCAGCAATCTCTGGTAATGCGTGATCACGATGAAGGCGCGCTTCGGATCGCGCAGTGCGTTGACGCCTTCGGCGACCTGTTTCAGCGCGTCGATGTCCAGACCGGAATCGGTTTCGTCCAGGATCGCAAGCTTCGGCTCCAGCACCGCCATCTGGAAGATCTCGTTGCGTTTCTTCTCGCCGCCGCTGAAACCTTCGTTGACCGCGCGGTTCATCAGCTCCGGCGGCAACTGCATCACCTTCAGCTTCTCGCGCACGAGTTGCAGGAATTCACGCGAATCGAGTTCGGCCTCGCCGCGCGCTTTGCGCTGCGCGTTCAACGCCGCGCGCAGGAAATAGGTGTTGTTGACGCCGGGAATCTCGACCGGATATTGGAACGCCAGGAACACGCCCGCCGCCGCGCGTGCTTCGGGTTCCAGTTGCAACAGATCGCGTCCGTCGTACGTGACGGAGCCTTGCGTTACCTCGTATCCGCCACGGCCAGCCAGCACGTTGCCCAGCGTGGACTTGCCCGCGCCGTTGGGGCCCATGATCGCGTGCACTTCGCCCGCATTCACTTGTAGCGACAGACCTTTCAGGATTTCGCGTCCGTCGACGCGGACATGGAAATTGTCGATTCTCAACATGCTCATTCTTTTGGTTGTCCGATTAGCAAATCGCACTTTCCTGTTCCCCGAAGCAGAGCGCCATGGATTTCGTCAGCCAGTTTGTCAGCACTCAAATCGCAATTCGCAAAAAGCGGATCTTTAGGGGTATATCCGATTGCAAGCAGATCAGGCGTCCAGCCAGGCACCCAAGGTTGGCCGGACTCTTTCAATTGCAATCCCCAGACGGGAGCGCCGTCTTTCGCCACCAAGACAGGCACGTGCACAAACCACACGAGCCGACGAATGGGCCCTATTTCAAAACGACCGTCGGTGTCGCTGGCGACTTCGACTTTTTCAGCGGCATCCTGCATGACGTTTTCGCTCAGCCTAACCCTCACGCCCGAAACCGGTGCGCCATCGCGAATTATTTTCCCGCTGAGCCGCGGAGCGGTTTCGACTTGATGAGGCCATGGTAAACATCCCGTCAATACGGCCGTAAGCGCGAACGGTATGGCTCGCGCAGAGCCTTTCATCCAATAGCTCCCTCTAGCGACACTTCCAGCAACTTCTTCGCCTCTACCGCGAATTCCATCGGCAGTTCGCGGAAGACCTGCTTGCAGAAGCCATCCACGATCATCGAGACCGCGTTTTCATCGTCCAATCCGCGCGAGCGGCAGTAGAACATCTGATCGTCGGAAATCTTCGACGCGGTCGCCTCATGCTCGACGATCGCGCTCGGGTTCTTCACCTCCATGTAGGGAAAGGTATGCGCGCCGCACTTCTTGCCGATCAGCAATGAGTCGCATTGCGTGTGATTGCGTGCGTTCGCGGCGTTCTTCTCGATCTTCACCAGCCCGCGATAGGTGTTCTGGCCGTATCCTGCGCTGATGCCTTTCGAGACGATCTTTGAGCGCGTGTCGCGGCCGATATGGATCATCTTGGTGCCGGTATCGGCTTGCTGGCGATGGTGCGTCAGTGCCACCGAATTGAATTCGCCGACGGAGCGATCGCCGCGCAGAATGCAACTCGGATATTTCCAAGTGATCGCGGAGCCCGTCTCGACTTGTGTCCACGAGATGCGCGAATCATCGCCGCGGCAGTCGCCGCGCTTGGTGACGAAGTTGTAGATGCCGCCGACGCCGTTTTCATCGCCCGGATACCAGTTCTGCACGGTCGAATACTTGATGTTGGCGCGCTCCAGCGCAACCAGCTCGACGACCGCCGCGTGCAACTGGTTCTCGTCGCGCATCGGCGCGGTGCAGCCTTCCAGATAGGAAACGCTCGCGCCCTCTTCCGCGACGATCAGCGTGCGCTCGAACTGGCCGGTGTGCCCGGCGTTGATGCGGAAGTACGTGGACAGTTCCATCGGACAGCGCACGCCCTTGGGGATGAACACGAACGAGCCGTCGGAGAACACGGCAGAGTTCAGCGCCGCGAAGAAGTTGTCGTGCTGCGGCACCACGCTGCCGAGATATTGCTTGACGATCTCCGGATGTTCGCGGATCGCCTCGCTCATCGAGCAGAAGATCACGCCGGCTTTCGCCAGTTCTTCGCGGAACGTGGTGCCGACCGACACCGAATCGAACACCGCGTCCACCGCCACGCCCGCCAACCGCGCGCGCTCGTGCAGCGGCACACCCAGCTTGTCGTAGGTTTCCAGCAATTTCGGATCGACCTCCGCCAGCGATTTGGGCGCTTTTTTCGGCGCCGCGTAGTAGCTGATCGCCTGGAAATCGATCGGGCCGATGTTCAACTTCGCCCAGTGCGGCGGCGTCATCGTCAGCCAATGCCGATACGCTTCCAACCGCCACTGCGTCATCCATTCCGGTTCGCGCTTGCGCGCCGAGAGCGTGCGAATGACATCTTCATTCAAACCCGGCGGCAGCGAATCGGTTTCGATATCGGTGACGAAACCGGCGCTGTAGCGTCGGTTCAAAAGTTGTTGCAGGTCGGTGCGTTCGGTCGCCATGTCATGCTCCCGCACGCGGACGCAGCGCGCGTTTGGGCGCCGGACGCAGCATGTCGGCGAGACTGACCGCACGCAGCGCGGCATCCACCGCGCCGCCCACGCTGCGCCAGCCCTGCGAGACATCGCAATGCGCTTCGCGATCGCAACCGGCTGCGCAGCAATGGGTCATGCCGATCGGGCCGTCCAGCGCTTCGACGATATCCGCCAGGGTGATCTCGCCTGCCGAGCGCGCCAGACGATAACCGCCGGCTGCGCCGCGGAAAGACTCGACCAGGTTGGCGTGCGCGAGCTGCTTCAGCAGCTTGCTGACCGTGGGCAATTCAAGGCGCGTGGCTTCGGCGATCTGCACGGCCGACAACACCTCACGCGGCTGGCGCGCGAGGCAAGTCATCACCACGGAAGCGTAGTCGGCGAGCCGGCTGACCCGAAGCACCTGCGAATCCTTGAATGGGGACTGAAATAGTACTATTTCACGTCGAATCACGCAATTGGCTGCCGCGAACGCCTAATCCATCATCGCGGCCACGTGGGTGGCCGTGCATTCACGCAATGCGCTGAGGTCATACCCTCCTTCCAGCGCAGATACCATGCGGCCTTGCGCGTGGGTGTCGGCCAGGGCGGACAAACGTTGCGTAACCCAGGCGTAGTCGTCGGTTTCGAGTTGCAGTTGTGCCAGCGGATCGTCGCGGTGCCCGTCGAATCCGGCGGAAATTAGCAGCAGTTGCGGGCGGTGCGCATCCAGCGCAGGCAGCAGGATGTCGTCCCACGCCGCACGGAACTCGCGCGAACCCGCGCCAGGCGACAGCGGTGCGTTGACGATATTGCCGGCGCCGCGCTCGTTACGCGAACCGGTACCCGGATACAAAGGCATCTGGTGGCTGGAGAGATACTGCACGCGCGGATCGTTCCAGAAAATATCCTGCGTACCATTGCCGTGGTGCACGTCGAAGTCGATGACCGCCACGCGCACGAGGCCGTGCCGTTCCATCGCGTGTGCCGCAGCCACCGCGACGCTGTTGAAGATGCAGAAGCCCATCGCGGTGTCGCGAGTGGCGTGGTGGCCGGGCGGACGCACCGCGCAAAACGCGCGTTGCGTCTTTCCTTCCATGATGGCATCCACCGCCGCACATACCGCGCCAGCCGCGCGCAGCGCGGCTTCCAGCGAACCGGGCGACATCACTGTGTCGGGATCGAGACGCAGCGAATGTCCTTCGTTGGCGAAGATGCTCTCGATATACGCCGCATCGTGCACGCGAAGCAACTGTTCGTGCGTGGCAAGCGGCTCTTCGACGCGTTCGATGCTTGCGAATTGCGGTTCGTCCAATGCCTGCAACACCGCGCGCAATCGCGCCGGCGATTCGGGATGTCCGAAACCCGTGTCGTGCTGCAAACAGGCCGGATGCGTGTAGATGCGAAGGGACGCGGTCATCGACAAAACCGGAACCGTTCGCCCTGAGGTATCGAAGGGCAAACGGCAAGAAACGGATGCTCCGTTCGTGGTTCGATACCTCACCACGAACGGAGAGTGGCTAGCTCTTGTTCTTGGCGCGCCTCTCGTGCTGCCACAGCACCTCGCCGTGCCCGCTCGCGCGCGCCAGCACGCGCGCCAGCACGAACAGCAGATCGGAAAGACGATTGAGATAACGGAGCGCCTGCGGCCGCACGTTTTCTGCGCGCGAAAGCGTCACGACGCGGCGCTCCGCGCGCCGGCACACCGTGCGCGCGACGTGGCATTGCGCCGCGGCCACGCCACCGCCGGGCAGGATGAATTCCTTCAACGGCGGCAGATCGACATTGAACTGATCGAGCGTGGATTCCAGGCGCGCGATGTCGGCATCCTCGATCATCGCCATCCCTGGAATGCACAGCTCACCGCCCAAATCGAACAGGTCGTGCTGGATTTGCGTCAGCGTTTCGATCACCGGCAGTGGCAGATCGGGCACCGCAAGCAGCACGCCGATGATGCTGTTCAACTCATCGACGGTGCCATAGGCCTCGACGCGCGCGGAATCCTTGCTGATACGTGTGCTGTCACCTAGACCGGTCGTGCCGTCGTCCCCGGTTTTCGTGTAGATCTTCGACAGCCGGTTGCCCACGGCTCGCGCGAATTACGCAGGAACGGTCCGCAGCACCGACCAACGCCGGCTCAGCAGCGCGAATCCGCCGAACAACAGCGCACTCCAGAACAGCGTTCCGTACAGCGTGCCCTTGAAGAAGGGGATGCCAGCAACGTAGCACGCGGCGAGCGTGCTCGTGCACGCCGCGCCAGCGCCGGGATGCGCGGTGAGCCACGTGGCGAAATTGGTGATGAGGAAAAACAACACCGCGCTCGTGAGCGCGCCGAACAGCACCTTGGGCGCGCTGACCTTGTTGCGCAGCGCGAACCCGCCCACCGCGGTTAAAGCGATGCAGGCGTACACGAACGGCAGCGTGCCCAGCCAGTCGCGCACCCATGCGGCGGGCAGCGTCACGGCGATCACGCAATCGGCGGCGATCATTGCGATCAGCGGCACGAGAACCCCGAGACGGCGGTCGGAGAAGTACGCGCCGCCGAACAGCGCGATCGCTTCCACCGGCGTGAAATTCCACGGCAGCGCGCCGGCCGCGAAGTGGACGGCCAGGCGGTACACCACGGTGAACGCGACCATGCCGCACAGCACCAGGGTGCCGGGCGAGAAGACATTCGATGGCTGGGAATAGGCGTGCTGCGACATGGAATCCATCCTCGTTGCGATTGCCGCTAGTTTAGCGCAGGGCATCCGCGTCCGGCTGACCGGCGTCAACCGGCTATCATTTCCGGATGACGCAACGCACGGACATCCTGATCGTCGGCGGCGGACTGGTGGGCGCAAGTCTCGCGCTGGCGCTGGATGCTTCCGGACGCCGCACCACCTTGCTGGAAGCCGCGCCTGTGCGCGTCGCGTCCA
>DATFCO010000037.1:0-6662 GCA_035253005.1 Rhodanobacteraceae bacterium | reverse complement strand
CCGAATTGTTCCAGCATTTCCGCCGCGTGCTGCAGGGTTTCCCAGTCCGAACGCGAGCCCATCACCACGCCGACGGCCGGCGCGCGCCTTGCGTTTTTCATGGCCGGATAACCCCAAAACCGCTATTGTACGCAAGTCCGCCGGCGCGGTCCGGCGAGGAGAAATTCCAGCGTGGACAAACGGCTGCTCGATATTCTCTGCGATCCCGTCAGCAAGACCCCGCTGCGCATGCTCAACGCCAACGAGCTGACGGCGTTGAACCGCGCGGTCGAGGCGGGTTCGATCGATACCGTCGCCGGCGAGAAGGTCAAGACGCCGTTGCAGGCGGGCCTGATCACGGTGGACGGCAAGGTGGTCTACCGCATCGATGACGACATCCCGGTGATGCTGCCGGACGAAGGCATCGGCACGGTGCAGCTCACCGACTTTCCCCGCTGAACGACATTCCATCGATCCGTGACGGCCATCACGACCCAGCTACATACCTCCTTCATACTTCGCGAACTTCCGTCCGGCTCACCGCCATGACCACGCCACAGAACGATCCGCGCTCCGAACCGGGCAAGGTGGTGGAACTGGCCGGCCGTGGCGATGCGCGCAACGACCGTGTCGGCGAACTGCTCGGCGCGGTGCGCGCGCTGACCTTGAAGCGCAGCCACGAACTCGCGACCAATCTGCTCGACAACGTCGACGACGCGCTGTTCGATCTCGCCGAGAAGGCTGAGAGCAACGCCGCGCAGACGCAGTATTTCGATGGCATGCGCGAAGCGCGCAAGAAGCGCCCGTTGCTGGAGCGGCTGTTCGGCGAGGAAGTTTCGCGCGGCTTCAGCGAATTCGCGATGGGCCGCCCTCGTTCGCAAGCGGAAAGTTCCGACTCCGCGGCGGCCGCCGCGCGCAGCGGGCAGTTGTCGCTGGTGGACGACAGCGAACTGGAAGAATCGCTGGCGGTCGCCAGCATGGTGTCCAAGGCCGACAGCCGCCTCTCGGGCGCGCTGCACGCGTTGAACCAGCGGCTCGCGGTGATCTGCGGCGGTCACCGGATCGACGACGGCAACAATCCACTCGGTCCAGCCGCGCTGGCGCATGCGTTCCGCGCGGCGTTGCGCGAGATGGACGTCGACATCAAGGTCCGTCTGATCATCCTGAAATTGTTCGAGCGCTACGTGCTGGCCGGTCTGGATGCGCTCTACCACGAAGTGAACACGCTGTTGATGCAGGCGGGCGTGCTGCCGCATCTGCGCTACACCTTCGCGCGCGCGCCGGGCGAAGCCGCGGAGACGAGTGTGCCGGAAGCGCACGCGGGTATCGTCGCAGCCGCATCCGCCGCGGTGCTGGCGGACGAATCGGCCGGCCTGCACGCCGAGTTGATGCATACGCTCACCGCGTTGCTGGCGGCACGCCGTCAAGGGCGCGGCGGGGACACGATGTCGTCCGGCGCGGCGATCACTTCGCTGACGCCGGCGGAATTGCTGGGTGCGCTCACCCTGCTGCAGGGCGAAGCCGCGCCGTTGCCGGCGCAACCGGTGCCGCTGGCGAGCGACGAAGCCGCGCACATGGTGCAGCGGCTGAAAGACGAGCTGATGAACCAGATCCGCCGGCTGTCCGGCGAATCGCGTAGCCACGTTTCCGGCGCCGACGAAGACACGATCGATCTGGTCGGCATGCTGTTCGAATACATCCTGCAGGACCGCACCATTCCCGCGCCGATGCAGGTGTTGCTGGCGCGCTTGCAGATTCCCTATCTGAAGGTGGCGATCCTCGATCGCCGCATGTTCGCGCATGCTTCGCATCCGGCGCGGCGATTGCTGGATCTGCTGGCCGACACCTCCAAGGGCTGGTCGGAGGAATCCGATCGCGACCGCCGGCTGTACGACAAGACCAAGGGCGTGGTGGAAGCGCTGCTTTCCGATTTCGACGACGACATCGGCGTATTCGACCGCCAGCTCGCCGACTTCACCGCGTTCGTGGAAAACAACCGCAAGCGCGCCGATCTCGCCGAACAGCGCGCCGCCGAAGCCGCGCGCGGCCGCGAGCGTTTGCAGGAAGCTCGTCGCCGTGCTGCGCGCGAAATCGTCACCCGCATGGAAGGTCATCCGCTGCCGGCGCTGCTGCAGGGCGTTCTGACGCGTCCGTGGGCGAATTACCTGGTGCTGGTGCTGCTGCGCCAGGGCGAACAGTCGCCGGAATTCCACAGCGCGCTGCGCTTCGTTGACGAGTTCGTCGAGAGCGCGCAAACGCCGCAGGACGAACACGAACGCACGTTGTTGCGCCAGCGCGTACCGTGGCTGGAAAAGACGTTGCGGCAGGGACTGACAACAGTCGCTTTTCAGGAACCGGATCTGCGCCGCCTGCTGGACGACCTGCAGGATTTCTGGCGCCGTCAGCTCGGCGAGGCGCCGGCCTCGGCGGCGCCGGCGGAAATCGAGATCGTGGAACCGCTGCCCGCCGCCGAAGGCGTGGCGGAGATCCTGGGCGAGGAAGCCGCTGAGTCGGCGGCGGCGGAGGAGGCGCCGGCGGCGGACGATTCCGAATCGCTACAAGCCGTGCGCGCGCTGAAGGTCGGCGCCTGGATCGAGTTCGTGGACGAGGCCGGCACGCGCGAACGCGCCAAGCTGTCGTGGATCAGCCCGATCAGCGGCAAATATCTCTTCGTCAACCGTCGCGGCTTGAAGGTCGCCGATCGCACCGTGCAGCAACTGGCCAACGAACTGCACGAAGGCCGCGCGCTGATCCTCGAGGAAGTGCCGCTGTTCGATCGCGCGCTGGACGCGATCGTGGAACGGTTGCGGCAGGCGCAGGCCGAGCGGCAGGGAACTTAAAGCCGGGATTGGGGGTGGGTAGCGGGGGGGGTGCTCCGCTGAAACGGGGACTGGGGGCGGGGTAGCGGGGGCGCTCCGCTCCAAACTTCTGTCAAGATTGTCTCGCTAGTTTTTCGCTGTTTGTCGGCGCATCTCTTTTCTTGCGTGCACATTCGATTTCGCGCCCCCACTACCTATCCCCGCTTTTCCCCTTTTTTCGCCGCTGCGACAATCCCGAAAACATCGGAATCGTCCATGCGCTCATTGCAACCTCCCCCGCAGGAAATCATCGACGCCGACGCGCGCCGCGCGCTGGCGGAAGATTTCGGCGCGGGCGATGTCACCGCGGACCTGATCGACGCGGATGCGCGCGCGAACGCGCGCATCGTCTGCCGCGAACGCGCGGTGATCGCCGGTATTCCGTGGGCGCAGGCCTCCTTCCGTGCACTCGATGCGAATGCACACATCGAATGGATGTGCGCGGATGGCGACCGCATCGAAGCCGATGCAGTTCTGTGCCGCATCGAGGGCAACGCGCGCGCGCTGGTGGGCGCCGAACGTTGCGCGCTGAACTTTCTGCAAACGCTGTCGGCCACGGCGACGGCCACGCGCGCCTATGTGGATGCGGTGGCCGGTACCCACGCGACGATTCTCGACACGCGCAAGACGCTGCCGGGTTTGCGCATCGCGCAGAAATACGCGGTGCGCTGCGGCGGCGGCGCCAATCATCGCATCGGTTTGTTCGATGCCATCCTGATCAAGGAAAACCACGTCGCCGCGGCCGGGGGCATCGAGCCGGCGATCGCCACGGCGCGTGCGCGCCACCCCGATCTGCTGCTGGAAGTGGAAGTCGAATCGCTGGAAGAATTGACGCAGGCTCTGCGCGCCGGAGCCGATCGCGTGCTGCTGGACGATTTCACCCTGCCGATGCTACGCGAAGCGGTCGCGCTGACCGATGGACGCACGCCGCTGGAAGTTTCCGGCAGCGTCAATCTTGCACGCGTGCGCGAGATCGCCGAATGCGGCGTGGATTACATTTCGATCGGTGCGCTGACGAAACACATCCGCGCAATCGACCTGTCGATGCGATTCGAATAGCTAGAAGACACCCAGACTTTTCGCGATCAACAGCGCCACCACGATCGCCAGCGCGGCGAGTGCGCCGATTCGCAGCAGGTGCGAACGTCGTGTCGGCGGAGCCGCGGTCGCAGTAGCTTCGGCGGCAGGCGCGAGCAGCATGAAACGAACGGTGTCCAGCGCCAGCTCGTCTCCCGGTTTCAACACGCCGCCGCGCACGCGCTTGCCGTTGATATAGGTGCCGTTGGCCGAATGCAGATCCTCCACCAGAACCCCGTCGGCGGTTGGTTTCAACCGCGCGTGTTTGCGCGAGATTTCGCCCAGCGGAATGCACACCTCGCAATCCGCCTGACGGCCCAGCGTGATCGTGCCGTCGAGGCCGAAGTTGCGGCCGAAGGTCGGGCCGGACACACCGCGCAGCACGTAGCGCGGTACGGTCGAGCGGATGCGTGTGTTGCGATCGCCGTTTTCGATCTGATCCTCGATCACGCGGCAACGCACCGAAGCGAATTCCAGCGTGTCGCCGGACTTCAGCACCATGGCTTCACGCAACGGATGTCCATTCAACCGCACCGGCTCCGCGCAGGGTTGCACCTGCACGCGATCGCCGCGCCGCTCGATGCGCGCGTGCACCGGCGTGATTCCCGGCTGTGCCAGCATCACGTCGGCATCGGCTGCCGCGCCGATCGACGTGACGCCCTCGGGCAGCGTGAAAGGCGCGTGCTCGCCGCCCGCAAAAATCAGTTGCATCGACGCCCCCTGTGCAAACGGCCATTCCGGCCGCATATCCTCTTCTACAATGCTGATGTCAGGGTCTGTTCGCAATAGGCCAAGCGAGCCGCGTTGCTTCCGCAGCGGCTGTCAGACAAGGTGCGCGCCGCAGCGCCATAGCCGCTCTATGGTCAAGGCGTGCGCCGCAGTATGACGGCCGCTGCGGAGCAACCCGGAGGGCCGTGGCCCTTTGCCCGCATGGCTGCGTCATCACTCGTCTATGTATCGACATACATCTTCCTCGCTCTTCCTTGCTCTGCAGACAAAGTGCCGACGGCGCGGCCGTTTGGCCTATCGTGAACAGACCCCAGGGAAATTTCTGTGACTGACGCCCTGCTGCCGCTATCCGTTTGCGTTGCGATCGGCCTGATCTGGTACGCCGCGATGCGCGCGCGCGAGCGTGCCATCGCGCATGCACAGAAATTGTGCGCCGAGTGCGGCGCGCAAATGCTGGATCAGAGCGTGGTGCTGCACGGCTTGCGCCCGCTGCTGCGTGGCGGCCGGCCGCGATTGCTGCGCAGTTACCGTTTCGATCTGAGCTATTCCGGCAACGACCGGCATCGCGCCAGCCTGACTCTCGCCGGTGAACGGCTGATCAACTACAGCATGCCGGCGCGGGAGGATTCATCGGTGGCGACGCATACGCCTCGCACCGATCCGGTTCGTGTTCCGTCGGCACCGAGCATCACCGGCAACATCGCCAGCGGCGGAAACGTGGTGCCGATTACGCGCGCGAGAAAGACATTGCATTGAAAAGCGGGGATGGGGAATGGGCAGTGGGCGCGCAAAAATCACACGCTGCCGCAATCTTGCGAAGCGTCGCAGTAGAGCGCTCCCGCTACCCGATCCCAATCCCTATCATTTGATCACCCGCAACTTCGGCGGCCCTTTGGGCGGCGGAGAACCGGAAGTCTCGAGCGTTTGCGAAGCGGTCTCTCCGGACTGCTGGGTTTCGTTCCGCTGTTCGTTCTGGCTTTCCGCGGAAGATTGCGGCACGCCGGCTTCTTCGCGCGGAAACATCATGCCCTGCCCGTTCTCGTGCGCATAGATCGCCATCACCGCTTCGATCGGCACATCGATGGCGTGGCTGACGCCGCCGAAACGCGCGAGGCAGCCGATGCGCTCGTTGCCCAGTTCCAGGTTGGTGACCGCACGCATCGCCAGGTTCAGCACCACGCGGCCGTCGCGGATGGTGTGCGCGGGAACGCGCACACCAGGCTGCGCCGCGTCGACGAGAATGTAAGGCGTCAGTCCGTTGTCGCTGATCCAGTCATACACCGCGCGTAGCAGATACGGGCGGTTGGAAGTCATGGCGGGTTGGTCGGCCATGTCATGTTTCCTGAGCGAGCGGCGCAAGCGTACGGTTTTTGGAACCCGCTGAACAGTCCAGCAGGAGACCCGCCAAATCAGGATTTCCTAACCATTTGCCTCGTGCAGCATGCGTTCGTCGGGGGTGAGGCTGCGCGCGAACCCCTGGCCGCGGAAGATGCGTTCGCCGTAGTCCAGGATCGGCTTGCCTTCGCGCGGCAGTTCCACCGCCAGCCTCGGCAGACGCCAGATCACCGGCGACACCAGGCAATCCGCCAGGCTCATCTCCGGGTTGAGGAAGAACTTGGACGCCTTGAACAGCGGCAGCGCTGCCATTAATCCGTCGCGCAATTTCCGGCGTGCGGGCTCGGCGGAACGTCCGCCGGTCTGGATGGTTTCGATCAGCGGCAGCCATTCGCGTTCGATGCGCACGCAGGCCAGCCGCAGCCGCGCGCGCGAAAGCGGGTCGACCGGCATCAGCGGCGGATGCGGATAGCGCTCGTCGAGGTATTCGCAGATCAGCGCCGGCTGATACAGCACCAGATCGCGATCCAGCAGCGTCGGCACGTCGCCGTAGGGATTGAATTGCAGCAATTCCTCGGAGGGTTTGCCGAGCGTCTCCTCGACCCGGTCGTAGCCGACGCCCTTGGCCGCCAGCACCATGCGCACGCGATGGCACTGCACGTTGTCGGACGCGGTGAACAGGGT
>DATFCO010000036.1:0-3735 GCA_035253005.1 Rhodanobacteraceae bacterium | reverse complement strand
CATGCCGCGCACTTCGAAGATGTCGCGGAAATCCGCGTCCACGCCGATCGCCAGTTCCACCTCGTGCGGCTCGACGTCGTAGTTGGCGATCTCGTAGACGATCTCGCCGCGCCCGGCGTGGATCGCCGCGCGCTTGCGCAGATGCAGCGCGTCCTTCGGCAGGTCATCGTTTTCGGCGTTGGTGAGATCGACCACCAGAGTCAGGTTGTCGTCGGAAACCGTGGAGGTCAGCAGCACCGGTCGTACGCCGTTGAGGTGCGCCTGCAACCTCGAGAGATAACGGGTATCGCGATGGAAGAAACCGTGCGAATGCTGGCTGTCCGCGCGCGCGTCGCCCCAGCGGTCCAGCACCGCGAAGGTGTCGGCGTGATTCAAGATGTAGGACGACTCATCCGCGTACGCTGAATGCGCGGCGATGTGATACGGATCGGTGCCCCGCGCCGCCGGCTGTTCCGATGCAACGCCTCCGGTTATAGCGCGCGGGTCTGCCATGCCTCGCGTTCCCGGTGAGGAAGCGGCCGCGGCGGACGCTCGCGCAGGATCGCGCGATACGTCTCCACGTATTCATTCGCCATGCGCTGCGCGGTGAAGCGGCGTTCGAACGCGCGCCGGCATTCGTCGCGGTCGATGTCGCCGATGCGCTGCACGGCCTTCACCGCGTTCTCGATGTTGTCAATCACGAAGCCGGTGCGGCCGTGCTCGACGATCTCCGGCACCGACCCGCGGCGCCAGGCGATCACCGGTGTGCCGCAGGCGAGCGCCTCGATCATCACCAGCCCGAACGGCTCGGGCCAGTCGATCGGGAACAGCAGAGCCGCCGCATGTCCCAGCAGTTCCTGCTTGCCACGTTCATCGGTTTCGCCCAGAAATTCCACGCCCGGCTGATCGAGCAGCGGTTGCACCGCGTGTTCGACATAGGCCACGTCCGCCGGATCGATCTTCGCCGCGATCTTCAGCGGCATCCGCACGTGGCGCGCGATTTCGATCGCGCGGTCCACGCGCTTCTCGCGCGACAGCCGACCGACGAAAACCAGATAGCCGCCATCACCGGGCCCGGCGTGCAGCAGATCGCGCGGCAACCCGTGATGGATAGTCCGCAACCAGTTGGCCTGCGGCCACGGTGCGCGCTGCGCCTCGGAAATCGAAATCAGCGGTGCACGCGCATATCGCGCGTAGAACTGCGGCGGGTCGAAATCCAGCCGCCCATGCAGCGTGGTAATGCCGGGCGGCAATGCGTCGCGCAGCGGAAAATGCAGATAGCCGCTGTGGAAATGCACGACGTCGAACTCATCGGCGCGGTCCAGCAGCGCCTGGAATTGCAGTGCGGACCAGAGATGCGGATCGCACACTTCGTTCAAGCCGCGCAGCGCGCGCGGACAGCATGCGATCTTCGGCACGCGCGCTTCTGAATCGCCCGATGCGAACAACGTGACTTCGTGTCCTGCTTCCAGCAACGCCTCGGACAGATAGGCCACCACGCGTTCGGTGCCGCCATACTGTTTCGGTGGAACCGATTCGGCCAGAGGAGCGAACTGCGCAACGCGCAGCGGCGCGCGGATATCGCGCGTCAGCTCCGAACGCGCGTGCGTGCGCAATCCGGTCAGGCCGTGATTGAAACCGTTCATGACTTCCTTGCCCATACATCCGCTTTCCTTGCATCGCATTCACGGCGAGCCCACGCCGATCGTGCAGCAATGCGCGTGAGGATTTTGCAAGGATTTCTCCCACAACCCTGAAGCGGGTAAATGCACGTGCTTCCCTTGACTCAAGGGTGCTGAGTTCAACTGTCGCTGGAGATCGTGGATATGCGCATCCTGCGTTTCCGGGTGGATGGCGAAGCCGGACGGGTCGATACTCTGCTCGCGGCCGCGCGCGGCTTCGACGACGTCGATCGCGTCGAGGAAGTGGCAGACGAAGCGCCGCACATGCACGAGGATTCCAGTTCCGCCGGCCTATCCGACGACACCGCGCGCGCGGATTTCCACGACGTCGAATTGTATGCGCTGAATGCGCGCGCCGCGGACGAGGCGCGGGGCCGCATCCAGACGTTGGCGCGCGAACTCGGCCTCGCGGTGGAGTGGCTGGAGCGATTCTGAATCGCGGACATCATCGTCATCGTTTCCGCAGCAGCCCACCGCGCATTCAATCCGCCGGTTCGCTTTCCTCCTGCGGATCGCCCAGCAGGTCGTCGCCGATCAGATCCTGCGAGCGGTAACGCAGCAAACGGTTGTAGATCGTCTTGGCGGTGATGCCCAATGCGCGCGCGGCCTGGCGCTTGTTGTTGTTGAAGTGCGCCAGCGTCTTCAGCAGCATTTCGCGTTCGACATCGTCGAACGTCATGCCGACCGTGAAGCGCACCGAACCATCGCCCGCCACGGGCCGCAGCGGCGTCTCGGGTTCGGGCTTGATGTCGATGCAGCCGTTCTCGCCGGCCATGATGTAGTGGCGCTGCACCGCGTGGCGCAGCTCGCGCACGTTTCCGGGCCAGTTGCGTTCACTCAGGGTGCGCAGGCTATCGGCGCTGAAAGCCTTGTTGGTGCCGTAACGTTCGTTCAACCGGTCGAGGAAATGTTTGGCTAGGAGCGGAATGTCCTCGCGCCGTTCGCGCAACGAAGGCACCGCCAGCGGGAATTCCATCAACCGGAAATACAGGTCCGAGCGTAGATTTCCGCTGGCGACCGCGCGCTGCGGATCGCGGTTCGAGGCGGCGATCAGGCGCACGTCCACGGGAATCTCGCGCGAGCCGCCCACGCGCGTCAGGCACCGTGTCTCGATCACGCGCAACAAGTAAACCTGCAATGCGGGCGGCATTTCGGTGATTTCGTCCAGGAAGAGCGTGCCGCCTTGCGCCTGCTCGAAATAACCGGCGTGCGACTGCATCGCGCCAGTGAAGGAGCCGCGTTCGTGCCCGAACAACTGGCTGGAGAGCAGCTCCGGCGCGATCGCGCCGCAGTTCACCGCCACGAATCTGCCGGCGCGCGCGGACAACTCGTGCAGCGCGCGCGCGACCAGTTCCTTGCCGGTGCCGCTCTCGCCATGCACCAGCACGCAAACGTCCAGTGCCGCCACGCGGCGGATCTTCTCGAACAGCGCCTGCATGCATGCGCTCTGGCCGAGCATGCCGCTGAACTCGCGCACCATCGCGGCCTCGCGCGCGTGCGCGCGCCGCTGCGCGTCATCCATCAGCCGCGTCAGCGCCTCGGTCGAGACGGGTTTGATCAGGTACTCGAACGCGGGCGATTTCACCGCGCGCACCGCGGTTTCGATGCTCGGATTTCCCGTGACGATGGCAATGCGTCCCTGCGAAGCGAGATCGATGTCCTGTACCAGATCCAGCCCGTTGCCGTCGGGCAACGCCAGATCGATCAGCAGAAGATCATAGGTCTTCTCGGTCAGCAGCCGGCGCGCGGACTCCAGCTTGTCGGTCGCGGTGATCTTGCAGCGTGCCTGCCGCGCCATCTCCACCACCGCCGAACTGAAAGCATCGTTGTCGTCGACCAGCAGCACATTCCCTGTGCAGACACTCATGGAGCTTCTACTCGCCTTGTACTTCGAACCGCGAACTCGTCACGCTACGCCGTTGTACGGAACGGTGTGTCAGCGGTGCGTAAATTTTCTATTGCACTCGCGCGGCGCGCGTCAAAGCGCAGCGCGATGATCCGTGCGTGAAGACGAATTCGAAGCAGGCTTCTTGTGAAAAGTCCGCAACAAGGATGTCGCGGTTTTGATCTTTGC
>DATFCO010000035.1:0-6523 GCA_035253005.1 Rhodanobacteraceae bacterium | reverse complement strand
CCGAAAACCCTTCCACCTTTCCCCATCTGAGATCGCCATTGCTTCAACACGGCAAGAGCTTCAACGTTCAGGGGGATGTGGCACTGCCTGCCACTCTTTGCATTCTCGCGCCGCACCGTCAGCATCTTCGCGTCAAAGTTGACATCCGACCAGCAGAGCGACAGCAGTTCGTTTCGGCGTAGACCCGTGTTCATTGCGAGCAAGACAACGGGAGTGAGAGGGCTGGCATAGCCGCCCTTGGGAATCTCGGGATACGGCGGCCGCCTTCTCGCTCTACGCCATTCGTTCGCAGAGGCACGCGCTGCCGCTAGTGTGCGGTCGCGCGCGCTGAGAGCATCGCGAAGTCGTTTCTCTTCATCTGCGCTCAGAAAGCGAACCACGCTCCGAGGTTTCGCGGCTTTCACGCGCACCCCCAGGAACGGATTGCGCGTCAACAAGCCCCACTTCAACGCCTTCGACAGCACAGCCTTCAATCCAGCCAGATCACGCCACGCGGTCGCTTTAGAAATCAGGGTGCCGCTCCGGGTTGTCTCTTTCAGCCGACTGGCCCACCAACGTTCAATCCATGCGGCGTCGATTTCAGTCAGCGGTTTCGACAGCGCGTTGCGGAAGACCCGCTCCAGCCGTTCGATGTATTTGTCGGCGCACTTGAGCTCAGCTTTCGCCCAAGGAGCGTAATGATCCGACAGAAAGGTCGCGAGCGTGATCTTGGGCGCTGTCGGCTGCGCGATGCTCGGGAGACCCTTCTGGATGTATTCGGCGATCGTCTGCGAAGCGTGCGCGCGGGCTTGGTCGAGCGTTAGGTGACTGGCTTCTCCAAGCGTCCGGCGTTTGCCGTGCTTCCATGTGACGATCCAAGACTTGTGACCCGAGGGTTGCACTCTCAGCAGCAACCCTTTCACTTTGGTATCGCGGAGTTCGTAAGGCTTGTCTTTGGGTTGCGCCATTGCGACGACTTTCTTCGTGAGCTGTATGCGCATCGTGGATCGTTCCCCGTAAGTCTCTGGTAAGCCAGAGAGTAGGAAACGGCACGAATCGGTGTCCGGATGAGGATCATCCGCATCACGAGAGCAGAGGACGGTAGTCCTTGAATGCAAAGGCCCCGCGAGAGCGGGGCCGCAATCAGATGGTGGCTAGGGGCGGAATCGAACCGCCGACCTCAGCATTATGAGTGCCGCGCTCTGACCGGCTGAGCTACCTAGCCATTCCTGAAGCTCTTCGACGGCCGAATCGCCGCGAAGGTGTGCAAAGAACCGAAAAGTCTAGCCGGCGGTCCAAGGGTGTCAAGATCGCCGCCGTGGAATGCAGACCGGAATGGCCGGACCCTCGGTTTTCCGCTCGCCGCCGCGGATCGACGGCTGAAGTCTTGCCCGCGCTTCCCGCCCCGTGTTTGAATCGGGCCATGATCGACTTCGACGGCTACCGTCCCAACGTCGGCATCGTATTGCTGAACGCGCAGGGCCAGGTGTTCTGGGCGCGGCGCGTGCGCCGCGACGGCTGGCAATTCCCGCAGGGTGGCATGCACACCGACGAAACGCCCGACGAGGCGATGTACCGTGAGCTTTACGAGGAAACCGGTTTACGCGCGGAGCAGGTCGAGCTGCTCGGCTGCACGCACGGCTGGTTGCGCTATCGTCTGCCGCATCGCTACCGCCGCCGCGACGAACGTCCGCCTTGCGTGGGCCAGAAACAGGTCTGGTTCCTGTTGCGCCTGCTGGACGACGACAGCGCGCTGAAACTCGACGTGCACGAAACCCCGGAGTTCGACCTGTGGCGCTGGGTGGATTTCTGGTATCCGGCCGAACATGTGGTCGCCTTCAAGCGCGGCGTGTACGAACGCGCGCTGCGCCACTTCGCTCCGCTGGTCGAAACGGCCTGCCGCGTCACACTCGGTCTTTCGCCGCCGCGCGGTCCGGCTGCGCGCACGCCCGGATAATCTTCTTCAGCCGCGCAGTCCGAATTTCTGCCGCAGCGCCACGGCGGTCTGCGCGTAGAGTTTCTCGAGTGCGGCGACGCGCGCGTCGGGATCGGCGAGCGCACCGTTGCGCGCATCCTGTTCGACGGATTTCGCTTCGGCGGAAAGCACCTTCGCTCCGACGTTGGCGCTGGCGGATTTCAGCGAGTGCGCCAGTTTGCCCACTTCCGCGGCGTCCTTGCGGTCGGCCGCCACGCGCAGTGCCAGCAGGCGCGCGTCGCCGTCGTGCAGATACGCTTGCACCAGGCCGCGCACTTCATCGCCCATGATTTCTTGCAGATCGGCGAGCGTGGCTTCATCCAGGATTGTCGTGGCTTGTGTTGCAACGATGGTGCGCGGTGGCGCGATGGCGACGTCCACGTCCGCGCGCGCAGGCGCTGCATTCATCTGCTCGTCATCCGCGGGAGCTGCGCCGGCATTCAACCAGCGCGCCAGGGTCTCCGAGAGCAGCACGCGGTCCAGCGGCTTGGTCAAGTAGTCGTCCATGCCGGCTTCGAGACAACGTTCGCGGTCGCCGGCCATCGCGTGCGCGGTCATCGCGATCACCGGCAGGCGCGGGATCGTTTCACGCTGTTCGCGCTCGCGCAGGCGACGCGTGGCGCTGTAGCCGTCCAGCACCGGCATCTGACAATCCATCAGCACCAGGTCGTAGCGGTGCTGCTTGATCCTGTCCAGCGCCTCGGCGCCGTGACCGGCCGTTTCCACTTTCAGTCCCAGCCGTTCGAGCAGACGCCGCGCGACCTGTTGGTTGACGGGATGATCTTCCACCAGCAGCACGTGCCCGCGCAGTTGCCGCTCGGCGGCATTGGCGGTTTCCGGCGTACGGGCGCCCAACAACGGTTGCGGACGGCCGCGATCGGGCATGCCGAACAGCGTCTGCAACACGGAACGCAGACCGGTGTCGTCCGCGTCGCGGCCGATGCTGGCGATGCGCGGATCGGTTTCCGCCACGCCGCCCATCGCCAGCACGCGCAGGTTGGAGAGTTTTGGGTCGCGCAGCACGTTGCGCAGCAGCGCGGTGGCGTCGCCGTCCAGCGTACTGGCATCCACTACCAGCAATTCGTAGGAAAACGCGCGGCCCAACGGCGCGACCTGGCGCAGGCGCGTCAATGCCGTGGCGGTGCCGGCCACGTGCGTGGTTTCCAGACCGACGCCGGCCAGCAGCGGCATCACGCGTTGCGCATAGGCATCGCCACAGGCGAGCAGGGTGCGCAAGCCGGTGAGATCGCGGCGCGCGCCGGCGATGTCGCCGGGCAATTTCTCGAACGGAATCGAAAACCAGAACACCGAGCCGCGTCCGGCTTCCGAACGCACGCCGATCTTGCCGCCCATCAGATCGACGAGTTTCTTGCAGATCGTGAGTCCCAGACCCGTGCCGCCGTAACGTCGCGTCACGGAAGCGTCCGCCTGCGTGAACGGCTGGAACAGGCGCGCGGCTTGTTCCGGAGCGAGCCCGATTCCGGTATCGCGCACGGCGAACAGCAACTCGTGATGCGTGGTGGTGTCGCCGCGGCGGCTGACGCGTACGGACACGCCGCCGCGTTCGGTGAACTTGATGGCATTGCCGACGAGATTGGAAAGGATCTGTCGCACGCGCACCGGATCGCCGCGCACGCCCGCGCGCACGTCGTCGTCCACCACCACGCGCAGCGTCAATCCCTTCGCTTCCGCCGGTTTCTCCATCAGGCGCAGGACGTTGTCCATCAGCTCGCGCAGGTTGAAGCCGACCTTCTCCAATTCGAGCTTGCCGGCTTCCACCTTCGAATAATCGAGGATGTCGTCGACGATGCGCAGCAATTCCTGCGCGGATTTGTGCGCGGTGGCGAGGTAGTCGCGCTGCGTGGGTTCCAGCGGCATGCCGAGCACGATGTCCAGCAACGGCAGGATGCCGTTCAACGGCGTGCGGATTTCGTGGCTCATGGTGGCCAGGAATTCGCTCTTGGCCAACATCGCCGATTCGGCGGCTTGCTTGGCCGCCAGCAATTCGCGTTGCACGCCGCGCAACGAGGTGAGTTCGGCTTCCAGCGCGTGCACGCGCGCACGACTGGAAAGTCCTTCGTGGGGAATATGCGGTTCGACGTGCAATGTCGGTGCGGGCGCGGATGGCGCCGCGCGCTGCAGCCACACCATCGCTGCCGCGATAAGCAGCGGCGCGCTGAGGATCGCGGCCGATTGCGCCGGCAGCCACCACCAGGCGAGCGCGATCGCACACGCCAGCAGGAGGCTGGCGAGCATTTTCAGCAGCGGCGATGCGACATCACCCATTGAATCCGTTGCCCGTTTTCCGGCTATTGCGCGGAAGCCGTAAAGTCGTAATCCAGAGCCTGACCTGCCTGTTGCACGAAATTGCCCTGCAGGAAATCCACACCGGCCGCGCACAGGCGTACCGCCGCGGCGGCGTCCTCCACGCGCGGCGCGATTACTTGCCGTCCGTGCTCGTGCGCGGCCTTCACCAAATCGGCGAGATCACCGGCTTCCGATTCCGCTCCCGGTGCGAGCTTGATGAAATCCAGCGGTAGATGCTCGAGCAGACCGGCTGCCACGGTTTCGCGATCGACGCCGGCCAGCGAGAGCTTGACGCCCAGCTCGCGCAGGCTCAACGACAGGTCGATCAATGTGCGCAATTGCGCGCGTGCGTCCTCGTGACGGAATTCCAGCGCCAGACTGCCGCGCGAAATTCCCGACGCGGGCAATTGCTGGCGCAGCGCGGCGATGCGCGCGGGATCCTGCCAGCCTACCAGCGACTGGCTCACGAACAGCCGCAGGCGCGTGCCGCTGCGTTCGCGTTCGGCCAGCAGTGCCAGGCAGCGGCGCAGAACCCAATCGTCGATCGCGCCGATCAAGCCCGAGCGCGTCGCCTCGGGAATCAGTTGCGCCGCCGAATACAATTCGCCGCTCGTGCTGTCACGCAGGCGTAGCAGCGCCTGGTACTGTGGTTCGGCTGCGCCGGCTAACGGCGCGATCGGCTGGAAGATCAGATGGAACGCATCCGCGCGCAACGCATCTTCCAGTTGGGCCCGCATGCCGTTGTCGGCGGCGCTCAGGCGCGAATACACGCCGATGCCGCTGGCGTCGCGACGCGCGGCGTCCAGCGAGCGTTCGGCAGCAGCCAGCACCGCACCGGCTTCGGACAATCCATTGCCGAAAGCGCAGACGCCGCAACTGAGTTCCACCGGCAGTGCTTTGCCGCCGAAACGCTCGCGCGCAATCTGCGAGCGCAAAGTTTGCGCCAGGGCGGTCAATCCCTCTTCGTCGCGTTGCGGCGAAAACACCAGGAAACCGGCATCGCCGAATCGCGCCACCATCTCGTCACGTTCGACATGGCGGGCGATGAACGCGCCCGTTTCCGCCAGTACTTCGTCGAGCGCGGTCAGGCCGACTTGCGCGCGCAGCGCGGTGGCGCCATCGACTTCGGCGCACAACACGCCGCCGCTCAATACGCCACCGCCTGCGGCGGCGAAGCGTTCGTTCAAGGCGTCCAGCAGTTGCGCACGGCCGTGCAGGCCCGTCGCCGGGTCGCGCTTGCGCCGCTCGCGCGCGTGCTTGAGCGATGCGCGTGCACGCCGCACGCGATTGGTCACCGCGGAAACCAGATATTTCGGACGGATCGGCTTGGAAAGAAAATCATCGCCGCCGGCATCCAGCGCGGCGAACTGGCGGTCGGCGTCCGGATCGCCGGACAGGAATACGATCGGCGTGCTGACGTAACCTTCGCGCTCGCGAATCAGCGCGGTCAGTTCCAGGCCGTCGCAACCGGGCATGTTGAGGTCCATCAGAAGCAAATCGGGCTGGAAGCGGTCCAGTTCTTCCAGCACGGCGATCGGCTCGTTCAATACCTGCGTCACCATGCCGGCCTTGCGCAGGATGGATTCGGCGAACAGCGCCTGCGATGCGTCGTCTTCGACGATCAGGATGCGATAGGCCTCTTCTTCCTCGTCGTTCAACAGATCCAGCGCGCGCTCCACGATTTCCTCGGATTGCGCGGGCAGAGAGATGCAGCGGTCGGCCCCGGCGCGCAGTGCGCGCAGGCGCAGCGACACGTCGCCGTCGTTCAACAGGGCGAGCATCGCGACTTTGTGCGACGCGCTGGCGCGCGCGGCGCGCAGCACCGGGCCGATGCGGTCCAGCGCCTCGGCATGGCGTGCGCCGACTACCACCAGTTGCGGCGGCAAGGCACCCAGCACCTCGATCAGCGAAGCGTCGTCTTCGATGGGGGTTACCGCGCAACCGCGGCTTTCCAGCCGCATGGTCAGCTCGTTCAGCAGCGGATCGTCGCCGCCCAGCAGGTACACCGAGTGCCCTTCCGCGGCACTTGTCTGCACCGCAGGCGCCGGCGGAGGAGCGGGTTCGTTGGCCGCGGGCGGCGGCTCGAAATCCCGGGCACCCATGGTTCGCCAGTGGCCGACCGGAGGCGCTTCGTGCAACTGATAGCCATCCGGTTCCTCGACCACCACCGGCTCGGGCGTGAAAACCCGCGCCGGCACCGCTCGGGGATACGCCGGAACATCGGTCTCGAGATGCGGCCGCAGGCTGTCCAGCACCGAATCG
>DATFCO010000034.1:0-5002 GCA_035253005.1 Rhodanobacteraceae bacterium | reverse complement strand
CGCAACGAGAAAATCGGCTATAAAATTCGCGAGCATACCTTGCACAAGGTGCCTTGGCTGCTCGTGGTCGGTGACCGGGAGAAGGCCTCGGGCGCCGTTTCCGTGCGCGCGCGTTCCGGTGAGGATCTGGGCAGCATGCCGCTGCCGGATTTCATCGAACGGCTGAAGAGCGAAGCCGCTCCGCGCTGACGGATGGTTGCCAGACATGCTGGCAGATGAGCAGGAGTAAAAAAGTATCGCCACCGAAAACAAGAGCAATCGGCGCAATCAGGAAATCCGCGTACCACGCGTGCGCGTGATCGGCGCCGATGGGGAGCAGGTCGGAATCCTGGAGCGCGACGACGCGCTGGCAATGGCCGAGGAAGCGGGACTCGATCTGGTCGAAATCCAGCCGAACGCCGATCCGCCGGTTTGCCGCGTGATGGACTTCGGCAAATTCAAGTTCGAGCAGCAGAAGAAAGCGCACGCGGCCAAGCGCAGATCGAAGCAGGTCGAGATCAAGGAGCTGAAGTTCCGTCCGACCACCGATGTGGGCGACTACAACATCAAGCTGCGCAACATGCAGCGGTTTCTGGCAGAAGGCGACAAGGTCAAGGTCAACATCCGTTTCCGCGGCCGCGAGATGTCGCATCAGGAACTGGGCATCGCGCTGGCGAAGAGGATCGAGAAGGACATCGTCGAGGACGGAGTGGTGGAGCAGTTTCCGCGCCTGGAAGGTCGGCAGATGACGATGATGATCGGCCCCAAGAAGAAGTAGTTTCGGGGTTTGTTGCAGAGAGTCTGAGCGGCACGACCCGTTGCCGTCATCCCGGCGGAAGCCGGGATCCATGTTGATCTTGCTGTGTCGTACTGAAGCAAAATGGATTCCGGCTTGCGCCGGAATGACGCAATCGGATTTGGCGCGAATCAGCGCCCATTCCGCCAATTTGGAAAATTGGCGGTATAGACGTCCAGATCACCGGGCGCACAAGCAGGTGCAGGCAGGGATGGAAAGCGTGGTCGCGCAGATCGCCGCCTGAACCGGTAACGAAAAACAGAACGGAGTTTCACATGCCCAAGATCAAGACCAACCGGGCCGCTGCCAAGCGGTTCCGCAAGACCGCCACCGGCAAGTTCAAGGCCGGTCACGCCTTCAAGTCGCATATCCTCACGAAGAAGGCGACCAAGCGCAAGCGCAACCTGCGCGCCACCAATCACGTACGCGATTGCGACGCCGGCCGCGTCGCGCGCATGCTGCCCTACGCGTAAGGAGAGACGACCATGGCACGAGTCAAGCGTGGCGTCACCGCGCGCGCGCGTCACAAGAAAACCATCAAGGCCGCCAAGGGTTACTACAACGCCCGGCGCAAGGTCTATCGCGTCGCCAAGCAGGCGGTGACCAAGGCCCAGCAGTACGCCTACATCGGCCGCAAGCAGAAGAAGCGTCAGTTCCGCGCGCTGTGGATCGTGCGCATCAACGCGGCCGCGCGCCAGTTCGGGCTGTCGTACAGCCGCCTGATCGACGGGCTGGCGAAAGCCGGCATCACGATCGACCGCAAGGTGCTGGCCGACATCGCGGTGCACGACATCGCCGCGTTCGGCGCGCTGGCGGAAAAGGCCAAGGCCAACCTGGCTGCTTGAACCGTTTCGGCGTTTTGCGCCAAGCGGCTATGATCAAAGCAAGCGGGGAGAAGGCCCGGCCTTCTCCCCGTTTCTTTTCGGGGAATCGCGCTCGATGGATGATCTGGAGTCCCGTATCGCGAAGGCGCTTGCAGGTATCGCAGCGGCTACGTCACTGGATGCGCTAGAAGCGCAGCGCGTGGCGCTGCTCGGCAAGAGCGGGGCGATCACCGCGGAGCTGAAGACGCTCGGTGCGTTGCCGCCCGAGGAGCGCAAGCGGCGTGGCGCAGAAGTGAATGCCGCGCGTGACAAGCTTGCGGCAGCGATCGCCGAGCGCCGCGCACAACTCGAACAATCCGCGCTCGATCACCGGCTGGCATCCGAAAGCATCGACATCACGCTGCCCGGCTGCGCTGCACAGCGTGGTTCGATCCATCCGCTGACGCGCACGCTGGAGCGCATCGAATCGATCTTCGCTTCGCTCGGCTACGAAGTCGCGGAGGGGCCGGAGATCGAGGACGACTGGCACAACTTCGAAGCGCTTAATTTCCCCGCGCACCATCCCGCGCGCGCGATGCACGACACCTTTTACTTTGACGACGGCCGGCTGCTGCGTACGCACACCTCGCCGGTACAGATTCGTGCGATGAAGGGAAAGCAGCCGCCGATCCGCGTGATCGCGCCGGGCAAGGTGTACCGCAGCGATTCGGACCAGACGCATTCGCCGATGTTCCATCAGGTCGAAGGGCTGCTGGTGGATGAGAGCGCCACGATGGCCGATCTGAAAGGCACGCTGGCTGCGTTCCTGCGCGCCTTCTTCGGCCGCGATTTCGAAATGATGTTCAAGCCGACGTTCTTTCCGTTCGTGGAGCCCGGCGCGGACGTGTTGATCCGCTGGAATCTCGCTGACGGCGGTTCGCAGTGGCTGGAAGTGCTGGGTTGCGGCATGGTGCACCCGAACGTCTTGAAAAATTGCGGCATCGATCCGGAACGCTATACCGGCTTCGCCTTCGGCATGGGCGTCGATCGCTTGACGATGCTGCGTTACGGCGTTTCCGATCTGCGCGCGTTCTTCGAGAACGATATCCGCTTCCTGCGACAGTTTGCCTGAGCCATGAAGATTTCCGAAAACTGGCTGCGCGAACTCGTGGATATTTCCGCCGATCACGATGCGCTGGTCGAGCGCCTGAACATGATCGGCCACGAAGTCGAAAGCGACACCACGATTGGCGGCGTACTCGCTGGCGTCGTGGTCGCGCGCATTGTCGGATGTCGGAAACATCCGCAAGCCGACCGCCTGCAGGTTTGCAAGGTCGATGCGGGCGGCGAAATCCTGCAGATCGTCTGCGGCGCACCGAACGCGCGTGTGGGTTTGCGTGCACCGCTGGCCAAAGTCGGCGCGGTATTGCCGTACGGCATGGCCATCAAGGCCGCGCAACTGCGTGGCGTGGAATCGCAAGGCATGTTGTGTTCGGCGAAGGAACTTGGCATCGATGCCGACGCGTCGGGCCTGCTGGAAGTGCCCGACGATGCGCCGGTTGGCGCATCGCTTTCGGAATATCTGCATTTGCCGGATCACGTTCTGGAGCTGGGGCTGACACCTAATCGCGCGGACTGCTTATCGATGGTCGGGCTTGCCGCCGATGTCGCCGCAGCATTCGGCGCGCGCGCGAAATTGCCCGCAGTCGAAGACGTCGCACCGGCAACCGATCGCCGCATCGAGATAAAAATTCAGGCCAGCGAAGATTGTCCGCGCTACTGCGGCCGCTACATCGAAAGCATCGATCCTTCCGCGCAGACGCCGCAATGGATGCGCGAGCGCCTGCAGCGCAGCGGCGTCCGTCCGATCAGCCTGCTGGTGGACGTGACGCAGTACGTGATGCTGGAACTGGGCCAGCCGATGCACGCGTTCGATGCGGCCAAGTTGCGCGGGCCGATCGGCGTACGCCGCGCGCGCGTGGACGAGAAACTGAAACTGCTGGACGAGCGCGAAGTCGCGCTCGATCCGGATTTCCTGGTTGTAACCGATGCCGACCGGCCGGTCGCGCTTGGCGGCGTGATGGGCGGGTGGGACACGCGCGTGACCGAGAGCACGCGGGATGTTTTTCTGGAGGCGGCGTACTTCGCACCTGCCGCGATCGCAGGCCGCGCGCGCAAGCTCAACATGCAGACCGACGCCGCGCATCGCTTCGAGCGCGGCGTAGATTCGGAATTGCCGCGGCTCGCATTGGAACGCGCGGCGGCGCTCATCGTCGAATTCGCCGGCGGCCGCGCGGGTCCGATCATCGAAGCGGATTCGACGCAACACTTGCCGCAGCGCAAAGTCATCACGCTGCGTCGCGCGCGTATCCCGCGCGTGCTGGGCATCGCGGTCGAAGATGCCGAAGTCGCGCGCATTCTGGAATCGCTCGAAATGCGCGTCGAATCCGTTGCCGGCGGCTGGCGCGTTACACCTCCCTCTCGTCGTTTCGATATCGAGCGCGAAGAAGACCTGATCGAAGAAGTCGCGCGCATCCACGGCTACGACAAGATTCCTTCGCGCTTGCCCGCCGGCGAACCGCCGGCGCCGCGCAGTGATGAAACCACGTTGCCGGGAAGCGCGCTGCGCACGCAGATGGCGGCACGCGATTTCCACGAGGCGATTTGCTACGCCTTCGTCAACGCGAAGCTGCTGCAGAAATGGCAACTCGACGCGCAATCGATCCCGCTCGCCAATCCGCTCTCGGCGGAACTGGGCGTGATGCGCACCTCGCTGCTGCCGGGTCTGTTCGAAGCATTGCGGGCGAACCGCAATCGGCAGCAGTCGCGGGTGCGGTTGTTCGAGATCGGGAATGTGTTCGAAAAGCAGGGAGCAGGGAGCAGGGGGCAGGAAACAGCAGAAATCGGGCGCGTCGAAGCACCGATCGAAACCACGATGCTGGCCGCGGTTGCCTGCGGCGCGGCGCAGGCAGAGCAGTGGGGCGTGCCGACGCGCGCGCTGGACTTCTTCGATCTGAAAGGCGATCTGCAATCGCTGTTCGCGCTATCGGCGGACGATGCCGAGTGGACGTTTGATCGCGAATCGTTGCCGTCATGGCTGCATCCGGGCCGCGGCGCACGCGTATTGCGTGACGGGATTCCGGTCGGCGCGATCGGCGCCTTGCATCCTCGCCTGCTGCGGGAGCTTGATTTCAGCGAGGACGTGTACGCGTTCGAAATCCAGACCGCGCCGCTGCGCCGACGCGCAGTGCCGGTGGCCCGAAGCCTGCCGCGGTTTCCGTTCGTGCGCCGCGATATCGCGATTGAGCTTCCGCGCACAGTCGGCTGGGGAGAGGTCGAAGCAACATTGCGCAGGGCTTTGGGGGCGCTGCTGGCGCGGGTTTTCGTGTTCGACGTCTATACGGGCGCGAATTTGAAAGAAGGT
>DATFCO010000033.1:0-2246 GCA_035253005.1 Rhodanobacteraceae bacterium | reverse complement strand
CGTCGAGTTGCCGTCGTTCGACGAAAGTGCCCGCGCGAAACTGCGTCTGATCGCCGACGACTTTTCCGTCACGGACGCGGCGCAGATCAAGGAAATCGAAGCGACCACCAATCACGACGTCAAGGCGGTCGAATACTTCATCAAGGAAGATCTCGGCGATGACGCGGCGCTGGAATCCGCGCGGGAGTTCGTCCACTTCGCCTGCACGTCGGAGGACATCAACAATCTCGCTTACGCGCTGATGCTGCGCGATGCGCGTGATGCGGTACTGCTTCCGGCGCTGGATGCGGTGATCGCCAAGCTGCGCGAACTCTCACGCGAGCACGCCGAACTGCCGATGCTGTCGCGCACGCACGGCCAGACAGCGTCTCCGACCACGCTCGGCAAGGAACTCGCCAACTTCGTCGCGCGGCTGCAACGTCAGCGCGAGCAGCTCGCGCAAATGGGTATTCCTGGCAAACTCAACGGCGCGGTCGGCAATTTCAACGCGCATGTCGCGGCGTATCCGGATGTGGACTGGCGCGCATTGTCGAAGCAGTTCGTCGAATCGCTCGGCCTGCAATGGAACGAACACACCACGCAGATCGAACCGCACGACGGCATCGCCGAATTCTGCGATTGCGCGCGGCGCATCAACACGATCCTGATCGATCTGGCGCGGGACGCGTGGGGCTACATTTCGCTCGGTTATTTCAAACAGCAACTGAAGACCGGCGAGGTCGGTTCCTCGACGATGCCGCACAAGGTCAATCCGATCGATTTCGAAAATGCCGAAGGCAATCTCGGCGTCGCGAATGCATTGTTCGCGCATTTCTCGGAGAAATTGCCGATCAGCCGCTGGCAGCGCGACCTCACCGATTCCACCGTGCTGCGCGCGCTCGGCACCGCGTTCGGTCACACGTTGATCGCGTTCGACTCGCTGCAAGGCGGCTTGGGGAAATTGCAGGTGGAGGAAACACGCATCGCCGCCGATCTGGATGCGAGCTGGGAAGTGCTGGCCGAGGCGATCCAGACCGTGATGCGCCGCCACGGCCTGCCC
Source organism: Rhodanobacteraceae bacterium (assembly GCA_035253005.1). Lineage (GTDB taxonomy): Bacteria > Pseudomonadota > Gammaproteobacteria > Xanthomonadales > Rhodanobacteraceae > 66-474. Next base: position 1,207 of record DATFCO010000033.1, on the reverse strand, counting down.
GAACCGTACGAGCAACTGAAAGCGCTGACGCGCGGCAAGGGCATCACGCGCGAGTCCTTGCGCGAATTCATCGCGGCGCTCGATTTGCCGGCGGATGCCAAGCAGCGCCTACTGGAACTCACGCCGGCGAGTTACACCGGCCTCGCCGCGCAACTGGCGAGCGACATCTGATTCGCGACGCAATGGCGACAGCCCTGTCCTCGTTCCGCCTCACGCAAACCGACATCGATCGCCGCGTGTTGATCTGGCAGATCGCGATCTTCGGCGGCATCGTCGCCGCCATCTGCACCATGAACGTGTTCACCGCTCTGGCCGATCACGCGCGCGACGGCGTGCCGCTGCAATGGTGGGAACCGGTGCTGTGGGAATACTCCAGCGCAGCGATGATCTGGCTGCTGATTCCCGGCGTCGCGTGGCTCTATCGTCGCGCGCCGATCACGGCGCAGACGTGGCGGTGGGCCGTGCCGCTGCATCTTGCGGTCACGCCGCTGTTCTCGCTGATTCATGTGGGCGGCATGGTGTTGCTGCGCAAGTTCGGTTACGTACTGCTGCACGAGCATTATCGTTTCGGCCCCTGGATGGCGGACTGGATTTACGAATACCGCAAGGACGTCGTCACTTACGGACTAATCCTCGCCGGCCTGCAGGCGTTTCGCATTTATCGGCTCTGGCTGGAAAGCCACCGCGCACCACCGCCAGCGCTTCCCGCGGCCGAAGCGGGAACATTCGAACCGGCGCCGCTGCACCGGCTGGTGGTGAAGAAGCTCAATCGCGAATTCATCCTCAACACCACCGACATCGACCGCATCGATGCGGACGGCAACTACGTCACCATCCACGCACAAGGCACCACTTGGCCGCTGCGCGAATCGATGGCCGCGCTCGAGCGCAAGCTCGATCCGAAATGCTTCGTGCGGGTGCACCGCGGCCACATCGTCAATCTCGACCGCATCCGCGAAATCCAACCCTGGGACGGGGGTGACTACCGAATCTTCCTGAAGGACGGCAGTTGCATCAATTTCAGCCGGCGCTATCGCAGCCGGTTGCCGCAGTTGTTCAATTGAACTGGTGGCGGAGTTGGCGCCGCTCGTCACGGCTTCGCGCCGCTCGTCACCGAATGCGTTGCGGGACGGCACCCTGGCGCGCAATCTCGGGCGATCATTCTGGAGGTGATCATGCGATTGGCCCGCGTTCCGATATTCATCGC
>DATFCO010000032.1:0-5295 GCA_035253005.1 Rhodanobacteraceae bacterium | reverse complement strand
ACCGCTCCAGCCGCCGTGCGCGGCGATCAATGCGACGACCACCGCCAGCATGATCCAGGCGAACACGTCCGCGATCGCCGCGGAAGCCAGCGAAAGCTGGCCGACCGGCGTGTGCGTCATCGTGCGTTCTTTCAGAATCCGCGCCATCACTGGAAACGCAGTGATCGCCATCGATGCCGCCATGAACAGCGCGAACGTCCAAAAGCCCACGCCCGCGGGCGCGAAACGCGAAAACAGCGCCGGTGCGATCGCCACGCCCAGCGCCATCGGCAGCAGCACGCTGCACGTGCCGACCAGGCTGGCCGTCGCGATCTGTTTGCGCGCGCCCTGCGGCATGCGCAGTTCCGCGCCGACGATGAACATGAAGAGCACCAGGCCGATCTGCGACAGGCCATCCAGTGCGCCGAGGCTCGCCTTGGGAAATACCAGCACGTGCAGGTGCGGTGCGAGCGCACCGAACACGATGGGGCCGAGCACGATGCCGGCGATCATCTCGCCGATCACCGGCGGCTGGCCGAGCCAGCGCAGCAGCATCGCGAGTATCCGCGCAGTGCCGAGGATCACCACCAGTTGCAGCAGCAAGGGAGAGTGCGCCATGGTGCCTGCCTCGTCGGACGGTGCGCGGCCGTTGCGATCACAGCAGCTTTGTCATCGGTGCGCAAGAAGCGCCGGCGGCGCAGAAGCAGGCGCAGAATTCTAGAATCAGCGCTCCGTGCGCTCCCAGCTTTCGACCGGGCCGGGCACGGCGCGAAAGAGCGGGTGCAGGTCGGCGTTTTCGGCGCTGCGCGGCAGCGATTTCAGCAGCGCGGGATCGCGCACACGCAGTTTTGCGCTCAGATGTTCGAGTTCGAATTCGATTTGTCCGTGCGTGACACGCAACCGTTTGCGAAATGAAACACCGCGCAGTTTGCTGGAATCGAAGCTGTAGCCGCGCTCGCAGGCTTCGTCGTGCAAGGCGTGCAGGTAAAACTCGATCGCATCGGCCGGCGCTTCGCACGCGGCGAACCGCACGAGCTGCGGATGCGCGCGGTATCCGCGCGTCTGTCCCGCGAGCACCGCGCGCGCGAGCAGGGCCTCGCGCCAGGCGGCGGTCAGGCCTTTCGCATCGAGATAGCGCGGATGCAGGCTCCACAAGCGCATCGGGTTGCTACCGAGACGCCTTCTTACCAGCATCCCTCTTCAAGGCAATAGCTCAACTTCAACCATGTCGTGCGACTATTGAGCAGATAGAACGACTCGCTCCCGAATTCGCTCGCCGTCACCGGCGGCCGGCGATTGGTGAGATTGGTGCCTTCGAAGGACACCGCATAGCGTCTGAAACGGTAGCCGGCGGTCGCGGCCAGCGTCGTATAGCCTCCGACGGGCGCGGTGTTTTCTTCATCGAGGTAGCGCCGGCCGATGAAGTTGCCGATGACGGTAGCGTAGAAGCCCGATTTCGGGGTGTAGAGAATCCCGGCAGAAGCCAGGACATGGGGGGAAAGCGGCAAGGCTCGTCCGGCTACGTCGACGTCTTCGCCGGTGTTGGGATCGGAAAACAGATATTGCGTGAAATGCGCATCGTGGTAGGCGAGACTGCCGGCCAGCGAGAGGTCGGGCGCGACTTGCAAACGCGCTTCCATCTCGGCGCCCTTCAACTGCTCTCCGGCCGCGTTGACCAGGACGCCTTCATTATTGGGGACGACGAGATTCCTGAAATTCTGGAGAAACACTTCGGTCTGCCAAGTCAGCCGCCCATTGATGGCGGCTCCCTTGAGGCCGGCTTCATAACTTTTCGCGGTCTCCGGCAGTAGCACCGCGGGCTGATAATCCGGACCGAAGTCGAGGGCCGCCGGTTTGAAGGCATTGCGAAAATCGGCGTACAGAACTGTTTCGTCGGAGCCGCTCTGCCAGAAGCGATAGCTGGCGCCCAGTGTTTCTGTTGGCTTGACGACATCCCTGCGATCGGATTCGGAGACCAGCGGGTCGGGATCGGCCAAGTCGGATGAGAACTTGTTCTCGCGGGTCTCGTTTACACGAAGTCCGGCAAGGATGTCCCAACGGTCGTCCGGTTTCCAGTCGATCTGCGCGTATTGGCCGAAGAAGTTGCGGTGATCGTCGACCGTGCCGATTTCGTTGACGGGTAGCACCGTCGTGGGTGGCGGAAGTACCGACCCGTCCAGCGGCACGGTATAGGCGCTGTTGCCGTTGAGCGTGGTCTGGGTGCCGTGTCCGTAAAGCGCATCCGCGCCGACAACCAACGTGACGCTGTTGTCGAAGTGATGGGTCAGGTGCGTATCGAAGTAGTCGTCGTCGATCAGGCGACTCTGGTTCTGGGTATCGGCAGCGCCGCTCAGATCCGGGTGCAGGAACGCGCGGACGTCGGTGATGTTGGAATGGGTGACCGAGACGAGCGTGCTCCATTCGCCCCATCCCAGGTTGCGCGTGTATCCCAACGCAACATGGGATTGGTCCTGGTCGATCCGGGCGTCTGCCGGATTGAAATTGGCATCGATGGGCGTCGCGGGAGTGAGTGTCGTGCCGACTCGAATGACAGGGCTGGGCGGTACGTCGCGAACGATCGACAGGTTGGCGTCGACGGTGAACGTGCCGTTCTCGAGCTCCAGCGCGCCGCGGTACAAGGCCTGTCCGTTCCTCACGACTTCGCGCGGGTCGGAGAATCCGAGATTTTGTCCGTCGATGGCGAATGACTGCTTGTAGTCGCCGGACTGCGGCAGCGCGAGTGCCGCCGCACCACTCCACGAGCCGCGGCTGCCGTAAGCCACATCGATCACATTGGAGGCTTGGCCCGCCGGATAGTGAAGAGCCTGCACGACGCCCACGAAGGAGGTCGCGCCAAACATGACGGGTGCGGCGCCCTTCAGGACTTCGATGCGCTGCACGTCGTTCAAGTCGAAGGTGGTGATCATGGGGTTGAACGCGCCGCCCCAAGGCACGCCATCGACGACCAGCAGGAATGCATCGAATTCGTGCAGACCCCAAAACGAAGGCACCGCGCTCGATGGCCCGGCATCGCCGCCCGCCGGTGCTTCGACGCCCGGCACCAGAGCCATGGCTGTGGCCATGTTCGACGCGCCGGTGCTGTTCAATTCGTCGCCGTTGACGATGCTGATCGACGCGGGCGTCTGGGCCACGGGTTCGGGCGTCTTGGTAGCGGTGACCTGGATTGCCGGCAGCGTTGTAGTGGATTCTTGTGCGTGGACCAGGGTGCCAAAACCCGCCAGCACCGCCGCGGCAACTGGAAAAAAGCGCATGGCGAAACTTCTCCGCAAGAAAGAAAAGCCACACATCATGACGACGGCTGGTCGCGTCGCAAAAGCGCGAGCCGATGAATCAAGAGCCCCGTTGGCCAATGTGGCATCGGATGCAGGTTGCTGGCTTGGCAAACGGCTTCGCGATGCGAGTCAGCACGCCGAATTGAATCCGGCCATCGCAGCATGTCGCCACGGGACATCCTACTTGAGACCGCTTGGAATATTGATTGGTGGAGCGGAAGGGGATCGAACCCTCGACCTCTGCATTGCGAACGCAGCGCTCTCCCAGCTGAGCTACCGCCCCACGTTGATGCGCGTCCACTCGGCTGATCGGCGGCGGCGCGAACCGCATATGTTAGCGGGCCACGATGCGGGCGCCAAGCGGCCCATCCATCCGTTCGTGGTGATGCTTCGACAAGCTCAGCACGAGGTTCGCCGGGCGAATCGAACCACGAATGCCGTCCCGTTCGCCCTTCGATACTTCAGGGTGAACGGTCGAAATCATGTCATGCCAACAGCGGCGCCAGCTCCGGTTCCAGCACTTCGCGGCGCCAGCCTTGCAGGCCTTCCGGCCATTCGCGCGTAACCGCGTATTCCTCTAGCAGCCGGCGCGGGCAGAGCAGGCCGGACGGAATATCGAGCTTCATCGTGATCGCATCGACGACTTCTTTCATCGCGTTGACCGCCGCCTTGGCTTCGCCCGAGGGTGAAGCAAGGATCGGCGCGGTTTCGGCGATTTCCGCCTCGGTCATCGGCGTGCGCAGCACTTCGAACAACTCCGCGCGCGGCGCCGAGCGCAAGGCGCGCAAGCCGCGTGTGCGCTCGAACAGTTCGCTCGAAGACGCCGGCGGCGATGAGGCCAGCGACAGCGCGTTCGCGTCGTCCAGCAACCACGGACGCGGTTTGTCCAGCGCACGTGCCGTGCGTTCGCGCCAGCGCAATATCCGCCGCAATAACGCTTGCCGCGCACGCGGCCACGCGGCCGCATTGCGGAACGCGCGCTGCGGTTGCGGATCGGCATCGATGCGGCGCAGGCGCAAGCTCAGCCGCGCGCAATCCTCCGAGTGCCAGGCCGTGCGCCCGCGCTGCTGCAATTGCGCTTCCAGCAACGCGTGCAATTCGTGCAGATGCGCGATGTCCTGTTCGGCGTAATCGATCTGTGCATCGCTCAACGGCCGGCGCAACCAATCCGAACGTGTTTCGTCCTTGGGGATCTCCACGCCGAGCAATGTGGAAATCAGATTGCGGTAGCTCAGTCCGAAACCCAAGCCACACAAGGCCGCGGCGATCTGGGTGTCGAACAATCTCAGATTCGCTTCGTCCAGCAGCGGCGCCAGCGCTTCCATGTCTTCGCTGGCGCTGTGCATGATCCACGTGCGCCGATCCACCAGCCGCCGCATGCCCGGCGCGGCGTCGAAGGCGACCGGATCGATCAGCGCGCACTTGCCGCCCGCCGCGATCTGGATCAGCGCGAGCCTGGGATAGAACGTGTCGCGACGCATGAACTCGGTATCGAGCGCGATCGGCTGGTCGCCGACCTGGCCGATCCATTGCGCGAACGCGGACGCGTCCGCGATCCAGGCGGCACTCATGCAGGAATTCCGGAGGTGCGGATGCGATTCATCGCCGGGAGTTGCCGATTCATGCGGCTTTGCTATGGTGAGCCGGTCAAGATAGCAGTATTCCCCGACGTTTTTATATGCCGGCGCCGCAGACATTCACCCGCCAGCACGCCATCGGCGGCGCGCTCGGTGTGTCGTTGCTGCTGTTCGCGCTGGTGTATCGCTTCTTTCCGCAGGCCTTGAACGTGCCCGCGACGCATACCATCAGCGCGCCGGCGGCGACGCAGACTAGTGCGCGCAGACCGGTGGCGGCGCACACCAGCCTGACGTCGGCCGAGTCGGAATTGCAGGCGGGGCCGCCGATTTCGTTGGCGCCCTCCAGCGTGATCGCCGCGCGCGCGCGTGGGCGCGCGCTTTCCACGCGCGGCGGCAACGAGGAAATCGGCGCGCTGCTCGACAAGGCCGACCAGGCCGCGGCGCAG
>DATFCO010000031.1:0-3765 GCA_035253005.1 Rhodanobacteraceae bacterium | reverse complement strand
AATAGCGGTCTTCGTAGTTGCGTCCGCCGGTGATGCCGACCTCGTTGTCCACCAGGAACAGCTTGTTGTGCATGCGCTGGTTGAAGCGGCGGAAGCAGCAGAGGATGCTGGCGGTGTATTCGGCGAAATTGTTCTGCGCCTTGTCGAAGGTCGGGTTGTAGAGGCGGATTTGCAGATTGACGCTGGTGCGCGCCAGCCGCGAGAGCAGCGCCGGATCGTTCAACGATCCCAGTTGATCGGCGAGAATGCGCACCTTCACGCCGCGCCTCGCGGCGTTGATCAGTTCGTCCAGCACCAGCAGGCCCGCATCGTCTTTCGCCCAGATGTAGGTCTGGATGTCGATCGATTTGCGCGCGGCGCGGATCAGGTTGATGCGCGCGGCCAAGGCATCCTCGCCCACTTCCAGCAGGGTGGCGTAGTTGTGCGGATGTCGCTCGTCCGACTGCGCGATGGCTTGCCGCGCCTGATCGAGAAAGGGCGAGGGCGACGCGCAGGCATCGGCCGCATGGCAATCGACGCGGCGGTCCACACTGGCGGCGACGACCACGTCGGCGCGGTGGATGCGTTTGGTGGAAAGCGGTGCGCAGCCGGCCAGCAGCAGGACAAACGCGCACAGCAACAACGAATGGCGTCGCACGAAGATCCCTCGTCCCGCTCCTCGGGCGCGATGCTAACCCGGTTCGACGGCGCAGTTCACGACGGACCCAGCAGGATGTTCATCTCCAGCGAGACGCGATCGGACAGCCAGGCACGATGCGCGCGCATGCCGAAGGCACTGCGCGAAACCGTACCCGTGACCCGCACCGGGCAGGCGAGCGGTTGCGCGGGACACGACGAAGGCTCGAGTTCGAATTGCGCGTCGCGGCGCAGGCCATGCAGTTCCAGCGTGCCGTCCAAGGTGCCGCCGTCGCGCAGCGCTTCCACCGGAAACCGCCCCGATGAGAAATGGATGCGCGGATATTCCGTCACGTCGAAGAAACCGGGACCGCGCGCTTCCTTCAAGGCGTCTTCGTCGTCCATTTGCAGACTGCCGGTGTCGATCCACGCGTCCACCGTGTCGTGCTGCGCATCCACTTGGCGCAACTCGCCGTACACTCCGCCGAATTCGCCGCGCTCGTGGGTGAACCACAGCGTGCGCACGCTGAAGTGCGCGCGCGAGCGGGAACTGTCGATCGGCCACACGGCCGCACCCGCCGCGCCGCAGGTCAAGAGGAGCAGCAGCGCCGAGGCGCGAAGCCTCATGGCGACCAGAAGGCCCGCAATTTCGCGCTGCCCGGTTCGAGCGCACGCGTCTCGTCGAGTTGCAGCCAAGCCACACCCGCCGGAGGCATGCCGCGCGCGCGATCCGACCGGCCCTCCAGCAACAGTGCCAGCAATTGTTCCAGCCCGGGATTGTGGCCGACCAGCAGCACTTGCTGCGCGTTGCCCGCATGCTGTTCCAGCAGCGCCAGCAGATCGCCGGGCGTAGCTTCGTAGATGCCGGCGAGGAAATGCGGCGCCACGCCCCCGCCCAGTGCCTCGAGCGTGCGCTCGATCGTCATCTGCGCGCGTCGTGCAGGAGAGGAAAGCGCGGCATCGACCATCGCATCCTGTTCGCGCAGCCATTCGCCGGCGTCGCGTGCTTCGGCTTCGCCGCGCAGGCTCAGCGGGCGATCGCGATCGCTGCCCCCTGCGGCGACGGGCATAGCTTCGGCGTGTCGCAGCAGGATCAATTCGCGCATGAGACGGAATCGGAAATCGGGAATCGGCAGACGCGGATCAATGACCGCCGCTTGCCGTAGGTGCGGGTTGCGATTGTTCGGGTTGCCAATCCGCCGGCGCTTCCGTGCTGACGCCGTTGGTGCGCAGGGTCGAGAGCACCAGGCTCAGTTCGGTGCCGCCGCTGCGCGCCGCGTCCAGCAAGGGTCCGCCACGGGCATCGTCGCCGAGCGATCTGACGCCGAGCATTCCGTAATTCTCCATCTGCCAGGCGAGGTCGCGCGCATCCTTGTCGGTGGACGCCTTGGCGGAAGGATCCAGTTCGCCGTGGATGTGCAGTCCCACCGCGCGGCCGATCGGACTGCTGCCCCACTCCAGCGCGTGCGCGACTTTCAGACAATCGGATTTCAGCGCGTCGTCCTTGCCGGCGTGATCCGCATCGCACGAGTCGAGCAAAGGTTTCAGCGAAGGCCGCGGATGCTGGTTGGCGACGCCGAAGGCGATCAGCAACTCCACGCCCACCGCAGTCTTCGGTTCACCCGGTTGCGTGCCCTGCATCGTCGCCGGCAACGGCGGCAGCGTGCCGACCACGTTCGCGACCCCTTGCAGGCCGATCCCGTAATAATCGTCGTAGCTTTGCGCCGTCGCGGCCTTGGAGAGCGCGGCGCGCTCGCCGGCGTCGTCGCTCTTCTGCGCCGCTTCGTCCATCACCAGCATCCACACCGCGGCGTTGTCGCCGGCCTGCGTCTGCAACTGCTTCAGCATAGCGGCATTGGGGCAATTGTTGGCTTGTGGATCGCAATCGGCCAAGCGCGCCCAGGTCACGCCCGGGCCCGCCGCAGGCGCAGCCGCCGCGCGCTCGGCCAGGCGATGGAAGGTGAAATCGGGTTTCTGATCGGGCAGCGGCCGCGCCAGTAGCGCCGCGCCCAGCAGGTGCACCGCATCGCTGCGCAACGCGTTCACCGTCACCAGATCGCGTTGGTATTGCACCAACGCGTCGATGCGCGCCTTCTCTTCGAGCGAAGCCGCGCCGGGTTGCGCAGCGGTGGAGGCCGGCACCGGTTTGGCCTTGTGCTTGGATGTCGCGGCCTGCGCGCCGGCAGCGCACAGCAGCGCGGCGAGTGCAATCGTCGGAATGAGGCGATGCATGGAATGATCTCTCAGCAAAGTGGAGCGAAGCTAAGTGCGCGCGGATGAATGCTGTATTTATGCGATCGTCCATGATCGCGAAAATCAAGAAGCAGCCGTCCCTGGCTGCACTTTCAACAGTGTCACTCCTTGAGTGCGCTGCGCATGAATTCCGGTACCGCCAGCGCGGCGCGGTGGATTTCGGCGTTGTAATAGCGCGTTGGAAATTTCTTCGCGGCGGCATCGCGTTCGCGAAATTCGCCGAGACTCGCGCCTTTGCGCGCCATGGTGCAGCTCCACCAGCCGGTCGGATAGCACGGCTGCGGAAAGGGCAGGGTGTGCACGGCTTCGAAACCCGCCTTGCGCATTTCCGCGCGCATGGATTTGATCAGATCCAGGTGCGCGATCGGCGATTCGCTCTGCTGCACCAGGATGCCGCCCGCGCGCAACGCGCGGAAACACGAGGTATAGAACGCGGCATTGAACAGGCCTTCGGCCGGACCGACCGGATCGGTGGAATCCACGATCACCACGTCCACCGAGTCCGGCGCGCCATCGGCCATGTACTTGATGCCGTCATCGAACAGCAACTGCGCGCGCGGATCGGAATTGGCTTCGCACAACTCGGGGAAATACTTTTCGGCCAGCCGCGTCACGCGCTCATCGATTTCGACCTGCACCGCGTTCTCCACTTCTTCGTGGCGCAACACTTCGCGCAGGGTGCCGCAATCGCCGCCGCCGATGATCACCACGCGTTTCGGTTGCGCGTGCGTGAACAGCGCCGGGTGCGACATCATTTCGTGGTAAAGAAAATTGTCGCGGCTGGTCAGCATGATGCAGCCGTCGATCACCATCAGATTGCCCCAGTCCGTGGTTTCGTAGATCTCGATGTTCTGGAAGCGCGTCTTCTCCGCGCACAGCAGGCGTTCGGTGCGGAAA
>DATFCO010000030.1:0-3047 GCA_035253005.1 Rhodanobacteraceae bacterium | reverse complement strand
TACGGAAAGTACAGATCGTAACCGTGATACTTGAGATAGAACACGCGCGGGAAACCGGGCGCATTGAAGGCCGCGTCGTACCAGCGACCGTCCGCGTGCTGATGGCACAGCAGCCAGCTCACGCCGTGGGCGGCTTCCAGGCTGCCCGCCTCGCCCGCCGCGATCAGCGCCAGCACCGCCCAAGCGGTTTGCGCCGCGCTGGAGCGCGTGTCTCGTCCGGCGAGCGCAGGATCGAAATAACTGTCGTTGGTTTCGCCCCAGCCACCGTCTTCGCGCTGGCGCGATTTCAGCCAGGCGACCGCGCGCCGGATTTCCGGCGCGTGGTTCGGAACTCCTGCCGCTGCAAAAGCCGTCAACACCGACCAGGTGCCATAGATGTAATTGGTGCCCCAACGCCCGAACCACGCGCCTTCTTCGGTCTGTTCGCGTCGCAGGAATTCCATGACGCGCTCGCGCGATCTTTCATCCGATGTGCGTTGCAGCCGCGCAAGCAGCGTCAACACACGCGCGCTGACGTCGCTGGTCGGTGGATCGAGCAGCGCGCCGTGGTCTGCGAATGGAATTTTATTCATCCACAACTGATCGTTGTCGGCATCGAACGAAGCGAAGCCGCCGTTGCGCGATTGCATCCCGACCAGCCAGTCCGCCGCGCTTTCGATCGACTGTGTGTAACGCTCTTGATCGAAGCGATGCATCGCCCAGGCGCATACCGCAGTATCGTCCAGATCCGGATACCAGTCGTTCTTGTACTGGAACGCCCAGCCGCCGCCGTGGAGCTGCGGATGCGTTTCGCTCCAGTCGCCTTGAACATCGATCAATTGCTTCCCGCGCAACCATTCCAGCGCGCGCTCCAGGTGCGGCGAATGCGCGCCACGCAGGTCCTCCTGGAGCGCGAGGCAGGTGAGTCCGGTATCCCAAACCGGCGAGGTACACGGCTGGCAATAGGCTTCGCCGCCGTGCGTCACCAGCAGGTCGCGCAGCGCCTTGCGCGCCTGTACGCACAGCGGATCATCGTCGGAAAAACCCAGCAGCGGCAGCGCTTCGCAGGCATTCACCATCGCCGGAAAAATCGCGCCCAAGCCGTATTCGCCGTTGAGGCGCGCGACGATCCAGTCCTTGTCGCGCTGCAGCGCGCGTGCGCGCAAACGCTTGGGCATGTGCGGCTCGATCGCACGACCCAGTGCGTCCAGCCACAGGAACGCGCGCGCGAGCAGCGACTTCGGCGGCGGGAAATAGTGCCTCTCTTCTTCCGGCGGCGTCACGAACAATTCGCGCACGTGCACATCGAGCGGATTCTTCGCGCGCGGTTTCAAACTGCACAGTACGGCCAACGGCGTCACCACCGTGCGCGACCAGTACGACACCCGGCTCAAATGGAACGGAAACCAGCGCGGCAGCAGCACAACTTCCACCGGCACCCACGGCGTGCCGCGCCAGGGCAACTCGCCGAACAGCGCCAGCGTGATACGGGTGAACACGTTTGCGCGTGCGGCACCGCCCATGCCGAGAATCGCCGCGCGCGCGCGCTGCATGTGTTCCGCCTGCGGATCGTCGCCGATCAGCTTCAGTGCGAAATAGGCCTTGACGCTGCAACTGATGTCGCTGGCGCCGGCTTCGTACAGCGGCCAGCCGCCTTCCGCGTTCTGGCGCCTGCGCAGATACGCGCCGATGCGCCGCTCCAGCAGCGGATCGCTTTCGCCGAAGTAATGCATCATCAATACGTATTCGGCGGGAATGGTGCAGTCGGCTTCCAGTTCGTGACACCAGCAGCCATCGGCGTGCTGGATCGAAAAAATGTGCGCACGCGCGCGGTCGATCGCCGCCTGCAACGGATCGGCCGCGGCCTTGGCGGGCTCGGTACGATTCGGCTGCAAAAGCACGCGCGCGTTCATGCTCAGTGCGCCAGCGCCTGCGTTGCGGGTGCGTCGCTCGTCTGCAACGGCAGATCGCGTCCCAACCGGGTGAACCAGCGGCGCAGCACCTGATCGTAGCCCGCGAACAGGTGCGTCATGATCAAGGTGTTGGTGACTACGCGATGCGAGACCTTCACTTCGCTGCCGCATTTGAACGCGGGCCGCTGATGGATCAATTGCAGCGTCTGCACCGCCAGGCCCAACGCCAGCAGGCAGAAGCGCCGGATGCCCGATTCCGAATCTGGGATCAGCAGCGTGTATTCGAAACCGTTGCGCAGATGTCCGTGCGCGATGCTGATCAATCGCGCATACGCTTCGCCGAAACCCGGCTGATACACAGAATCGCTGTCCAGCTCCTCCAGCTCCACGCCGACCTTGCGGAACAGGTTTTGCGGCAGCCAGCACACCCCGCGGTCGTGATCCTCCCAGAAATCCTTGAGTATGTTGACCATCTGCAGGCCCTGGCCGAACGAAACGCCGAGCTTCAGCATGGCTTCGCGATTCACCGCGATCTCATTCGACCAGTCGCAGAACAGCTCGGTGAGCGTTTCGCCGACCACACCGGCGACGTAGTAGCAGTACTGATCCATCGCGCGCAGATCGCGCAATCCGGCGACGCTGGCCGAACGCTCGTAGCGCGGCATCCCCGAGCACATGATGCGGATGCAGCGCGACAACGCAGCGCGCTGGTTCGCATTGAAGCTGCGCGTCACTTCCAGTACTTCGGCGCTGTGGGCCACGAGATCGCGTTCGGCATCCAGCGCGTCGCGGATCAGCAGCGGCGCCAGTTCCAGCGCGAAGCGTTCGGCATCGCCGTTGCCCGCAACCACATCGATGAAGCTTTCGTGAAAGTACTGCTTCTGCGAGACACTCAGGGAAGATTCGTCCTCGATCGTGTCGGCGATGCGGCAGAGCAGATAGAAGTTGGTCACCACCCGCCGCAGCGGCTTGGGCAGTTGCGGGATGGTGAGCGCGAACGTGCGCGAAACGCGCGGCAGAATCTCGTCCTGATAGCGCGCTCGCCGCGTCGCGGGTGCGTGCAATGGCATGCGTTCACTCCTTGATCGCAGGCTGTGCTCGACTATATAGCACAAGCTCGCGTCAAAGCCACATGCACGCTGCGGTGCCGGTGCA
>DATFCO010000029.1:0-2544 GCA_035253005.1 Rhodanobacteraceae bacterium | reverse complement strand
CGCAAGCCCTCGAGCTTCGACCAACCCTGCGAGGTCAGCACTTCCAGCGCGTCGAATTTCGACTTGTAACCCATCTTCGGGTGATTGGCGATCCAGTAGCCGAGATACAGATGCGGCAGTTCGCGCGCGCGGGTCAGTTCGATCTGGGTGAGGATCGCGAAGGTGCCGAGGCTGCGCGCGGCGTGCGAGGGGTCGTAAAAGGTGTAGACCGCCGACACGCCGGTACTGCACACATCGGTGACCGCCAGCGCCAGCAGCCGGCCGTGCAGGCGGAATTCGAGAAAAACCGTGGGGCTCCACGGCGCCGCGAGAAAGTGTGTGAAATCCTCGCCGCTGGCCTCGTCCATGCCGCCGCCCGGATGGCGCGCGCGCAGGTAGCGCGCGTAAAGATCGTGGCGCTCATCGGTCAGCGATGGCGGATGTTCGCTGACCTGCACATCGGCATTGCGGCGCAGGCAGCGCTGCTGGCTGCGATTGGGCGTGAACGCGGCCACGTCGATGCGGCATGGTTCGCAGGCGTGGCAGCGCGGGCAATGCGGGTGATAGACGTGACCGCCGGCGCGTCGAAAACCGCGGCCCAGCGCCAGCGAATACAGCCGATCCAGCCCCGGCGCCGATGGATCGAGCACCAGGTTCTGCGCGGTGCGCGCGTGGAAATAGCCGCAGGCGTGCGGCAGGGTCTGGAACAGGCGAACGCGTTCGGAACGCAATGCCACGGGATTGCCTCATTTATTTGCGAACGTCCTTGTTCGCTGATCTCAGTTGATGTTTCGTGATTGGCCCTTATGGAGCACTTAGGCTAGGGAGTAAGGCGGCCATCCATGGCCGCACAGTTCAAAACAGCACGCGCTGAACAGCTTTATGGGAATCTCGACCCCGTTCTCAAAACACGGCGAGCATCTTCAACACAAGCAAAAGAAATGCCGCGCCTACCGCGGCCATCACCGCCGTGCGCACACGCATTGCGGCGCGGCGGTGGCGTTCCGGATCGGGCAACGTCGGATCGCGCGCCACGGCCAGCGCATCCACATAGCGCGTCGCCGGTTCGATGCCGATCTCGCGCAGCAACTGCCGCGCGCGGGTCTGATCCTCCGCGCGGTTGATCCACACCTTCGGCCACTCCTCGCTGTCGTTGGCCTGGCTGTAGGAAAAGCGCGAGTAGCTGGGCCGCACGTAGGCGCGGCGGTTGGTCACCGTGGTGGCGATGCCGTGTTCGGCCATCAGCGCCACCACGCGTTCGATGTTCTGCTGGCGGGGGGAGGTGTAGATCTGGCGCATGCCGACATTTTACGACGAACGCCAACTTTCTCGCGGTGCATGGATGCACCGCGCGCGAATCAAGCACGATTTTGCGTGCTTGATTCGGCGAAGCGAGTCAGGACATGTGCCTGACTCGCCGTGTCCGGGTAGCCCATGGACGGGCTATCCCGGACCAGACATGTTCCGCAGTCGGATCAATCCTTCTTGCGCGGTGGAGGCGACGAGCACGCCATCGCGGTTGAAGATCTGTCCGCGCACCAGGCCACGCGCGCCCTGCGCCGTGGGCGAGTCGCACGAATACAGCAGCCATTCGTCCACGCGAAAGGGGCGGTGGAACCACAGCGCATGATCGAGGCTCGCCATCTGCAGGTTCGGCGTGAGATACGACACACCATGCGGCAGCAGCGCGGTGCCGATGAAGTGAAAATCCGAAGCGTAGGCGAGCAGCGCGCGTTGCAGCGACTCACCATCGTCGACGCGATCGACCAGCCGGAACCAGATGTGCTGGTAGGCCGGACGCTTGGCCGGATGCAGTTCGTCGCGCGGCCAGACGTAGCGGAATTCGAACGGTCCGTCGAGCCCCAGCCAGCGTTGCATCTTCACCGGCAGTTTCGCGAGTTCGTCGGCCGGCAAGGGTTGCAAAGGCGGCAGGTCTTCGGGTTTTGGCACTTCGGGCATGTTGGTCTGGTGCTCCATGCCGCGTTCGTCGATCTGAAACGACACCGCGCAATTCAAGATCGGCTGGCCGTGCTGGATTGCGACTACGCGCCGCGAAGAAAAACTGGAACCGTCGCGCGCGCGCTCCACCGAATAGACGATCGGCGCGTTGATGCTGCCCGCACGCAGGAAATACGCGTGCAGCGAATGCGCCGCGCGTTCCGCGTCTACGGTCTGCTGCGCGGCGGAAAGCGCCTGGCCGAGCACCTGCCCGCCGAACACGTATTTCGTGCCGATGTCGCGGCTCGCGCCGCGGAACAGGTTGTCCTCCAGGCGTTCGAGCTTCAGCAGCTCGATCAGCTCGACGACGCGGGGATTGGTCATAAAGTCTGGCGCCTGTTGAACGGCTTTCGCTTTCATGTGTCTAGGCATACTTCCACAACCCCCATCGATCATCGCTTCGCGACGATCGATTGCCCCCTTGACTCAAGGGGGCAAAAATAAAAGCGATTATAACGATGCGCGAGACATCAGCCGTTGCAAGCCGCATTCGCGCAGCACTTCATCCCACGGAAACATCGGTCCGGGATCGCGCTTGCGGAACACCTGCCGCGACGGGTCGTCGCT
>DATFCO010000028.1:0-2386 GCA_035253005.1 Rhodanobacteraceae bacterium | reverse complement strand
GGCAAGATCAAGACCGCGGAGACCGTGTCGTACGAGATCTTTCGCGAGATCACGCGCGCGGTGCGGCAGTTCGAAGCGGAGAAACTGCTGGTGCTGGCGAATCCACGCGTGGTCGCGCGCATTCTGGAAGAGGATTCCGCCGCGGTGACGGAACTGGAAACCTTCATCGGCAAGACCATCCGCTTTCAGCCCGAGGAGCAGTACGCGCAGGAGCAGTTTGATGTCGTGTTGTTGTGACCTTTATTCCCTCTCCCGCTTGCGGGAGAGGGTGCCCGAAGGGCGGGTGAGGGTGTCGCGCACGAAGTGCGCCGCTTTTAGCGTGGAGGTTCGACGTCCATGTCTTTTTCCGCTCGCCTCCAAGGCGAGCGGGCCACTTTTGGCATTGCCCAAAAGTGGCCAAAAGGCTAGGCGCTGGACGCGATGGTCTCGGCAACGTCCTGTTGCCTCGGCTGCCCTTGCTCCTTGCCTCGCGCGCGCCGGCGCGAACTCGCGCGTCCATGCGCTCAAACAGTCGCGCCTTGCTCGCGCGCTCGGCTGTGTCGCTGCGGCATCGCGACAGCGCCAATTTGCGCACCGAACTCCGGCCATCCATGGCCTGCGCTTTCGTTTCACGGCATTAGCCGCAGAGGTCATACGGTGAACCCCTGGCGCCACCGCCTGCGCCGCGTGCGTTTTGCGATCGGCGCGCTGATCGCGGGTGTGCTGATCGCGGCGGCAGTGGCGATGGGGTTGATGCAACTCTTGTTACCGCTGATCGCGCGCGATCCGGATTTGCTCGCCTCGTTTCTGTCCGGCCGGATGCACAGGCCCGTGCAATTCCAGTCGGTGCAGGGTCAGTGGCAACCTTCAGGACCGCTGTTGATCGTGCACGGATTGACGCTGGGTGCCGCGTATCCGGGAGGCGAATCGTTGAGCCTGCCGCGCGCGGCGATTAAGTTCGATCTCGGCGCATGGCTGAGACCGGCGCATCGCTGGGTCACGCTGCGATTGACAGGCCTCGAACTGCGCGTGGAGCACGACACCGACGGCTGGCGCGTGCTGGGCCTCGGCAATCCGAACGAGCGACAGCAGGCGCCGCTGCAATCGCTGCCGGTGGATCTCGACTTGCACGCATTGAAAGTCAGCATCTTCGATGCGGTCTCGCAGCGCACGTACGAAATCTTGTCGCCGCATCTGCGCGCGGTGACGGTCGGCGAGGATTTGCGCTTCGGCGGCGATGTGGCGCGCCGGGGAGCGCCGCAGCCGATCACGGTTATCGGACGTTTCAATGCGTCGCGACAGGATGCCGATCTCTACATCACCGGACGCAATCTCGATCTCGCGGCGATGACGAGAGGCGTGGATCTGCAAGGTTACACCTTGCGCGGTGGGCGCGGCGATCTGGAACTGTGGGGAAGCTGGCGCGGCAATCGTCTGCAAAGCGCCGCGGCGCGTGTCGATCTGCGCGCACTGGCATTCGCCGCGCCTGCGGGGCGGCATGCGGAATTGCCGGTCTTTTCCGGCGTGCTTGGATTGCGGCGCGTTGCCGCCGGTTACGAACTGCGTTACCGACCGGGAAGCGCGGCGCGGCAGGATATCGATGCCGCCGGCGGCGCCTTGCTGCATTTGTACGAAAACAACGATGCGCGCGGCATCACGCTCGCCGCGCGCGGCATCGACATCGCGCCGCTCGTTTCGCTTTCCGCCTTGCTGCCGCAGGTGCCGGCCGGCCTGAGCGACTGGATCGATGCCGCGCATCCGCGCGGCCGCATCACGGCGGCAGCCGCGCGCTGGCGGAGCGACGGACGCTATGCGGTCGCCGCGCGCCTGCAGGGCATCGGCGCCGCGCCGGTGCAGAACGCACCCGGTGTCGATCCTCTCGACGCCACGTTGCGCGGCGACGAGGAAGCGCTGGCAGTGCAGATTCCGCAGCAGGCTTTCACCTTGCGCCTGCCGCGTCTCTTCCGTTGGCCGTTCGCGCTGAAACGCTTCGGCGGCACGCTAGTGACCTGGCGCGATGCGGACGGGCGGCATCTCGGCAGCGATTCGATCGTATTCGACAACGACGACGTCGGCGGCGAAGGCCGCGGCGAAGTGATCCTGCCCGACGATGGCGGCAAACCTTTTCTGGATGTCTACGTGGTGGCCACGCACGCCAACGTACCGGCGACCAAATTGTTTCTGCCGTTGACCGTGCCGCGCTCGACCATCGACTGGCTGGATCGCGGTCTGGTGTCGGGGCGGGTGGACTGGGGCCGCGTGCTGTTGCGCGGGGATCTGGCGGACTGGCCCTTCGTCGATCACAAGGGCCGCTTCGACGCGATGGGTCAGGTGAGCGATGCGGTGTTGAACTACGGCCCCGACTGGCCGCACGCGGAGCAGATCGACGCGACCGCGGAATTCGTCG
>DATFCO010000027.1:0-9305 GCA_035253005.1 Rhodanobacteraceae bacterium | reverse complement strand
AAACAGCGCGCTGATCGCGCTCAACGTCAGCAGCGCCAGCAACGTCGCCAGCACCGCGAGGTAATGCCACACCGGCGTGATATGCGAGCCGGGATCCTTGCGTTCCTGTTCGTGCGCGCCGCGCACTTCGCGAGCCGGTGTATTCATCCTGCGCGCCCCACCAGATAGATCAGCGGATAGACGAAAATCCAGACGATATCGACGAGGTGCCAGTACAGCGCGGCCAGTTCCAGCGTGGTGAAGCGCTCGGGACCGAACGCGCCGCGCGAGACGCGCAGCGCCAAACCTGCGATCACGCACACGCCCACCAGCACGTGCAGCGAGTGGAAACCGGTGATGAAGTAGTACAGGCAGAAGAACAACTCGATCGCGCGCGCGTACGGACCACCGCGCGCGAAGTTCAAACCGGGAATCAGGTGTTCGGTCCACTCCTTGTGGTATTCGAAGCCATGCATCACCAGGAACGACGCGCCCAGCGCGGCGGTGCCGGCCAGCAGCCACGCGGCCAGCGTGCGCTGGTCGAGCTTGATCGCGCGCACGCCCAACGCGATCAGCGAACTGCTGGTCAGCAGCACCGCGGTTTCGATCGAACCCAGCAGCATGTCGGTTTCGCGGCTGGCCGCGGCGAAACCGTGCGGATACAGAATGCGGCAGATCGTGTAACTGGCGAACAGCACGCCGAAGAACAGTATCTCGGTCGAAAGAAACACCCACATGCCGAGCGTCGCCGCTTCGCGCTGCTGCACCGGATCGTCGAACTGCTTCTCCAGCAATCCGCGCTCGCGCAGGGATTCGATTTCGTTGACGGAAGCGTTCATCGCATTACGGAGCAGGCTGATCGTAGGCATAGGCTTCCTGCACCACCGGCGGCTTGTAAAAATTCTCCGTCGGCGGCGGCGAAGTGGTCTGCCACTCCAGCCCGCGCGCGTTCCACGGGTTGTTGCCGGCGGCCGCGCCGCGGAACAACGACCAGCCCAGATACGCCAGCGGCAGCAGGTACGAGATCGCGAGGATCGAAGCGCCGGCCGAAGACAGCACGTTCAACACCTGGAATTCCGGCGCGTAGTGCGCGTAGCGCCGCGGCATGCCTTCGTAACCCAGCACGTACTGCGGGAAGAAGGTCAGGTTGAAACCGCAGAACATCAGGATCGCGGAGAACTTCGCGAGCGGCTCGTTGTACAGCTTGCCGGTGATCTTCGGCCACCAGTAATGGATGCCGCCCAGGTACGCCATCACCGAGCCGCCCACCATCACGTAGTGGAAATGCGCGATCACGAAATAGGTGTCGTGCAGCGGCACATCCAGCGCCGGCGCGGCCAGCATCAAGCCCGTCAATCCGCCCAGCATGAAGAGGCCGACGAATCCCAGCGCGTACAGCATCGGCGCTTCGAAACTTATCGTGCCCTTGTGCAGCGTGGCCGTCCAGTTGAACACCTTGATCGCCGAAGGCACCGCGACCAGAAAACTCAAAATGGAAAACACCAAACCCGCGTAGACCGACATGCCGGCCACGAACATGTGATGGCCCCACACCAGGAAACCGATCACCGCGATCGCCACCAGCGCGTACACCATGAAGCGGTAGCCGAAGATGTCGCGCTTGGCGAAGCAGGGGATGATCTCGCTGACCACGCCCATCGCCGGCAGGATCATGATGTATACCGCCGGGTGCGAGTAGAACCAGAACAGGTGCTGGAACAGCAGCGGATCGCCCCCCAGCGCGGGATCGAACACGCCCACGCCGAGACCGCGTTCCAGCCCGATCAGCGCCAGCGTCATCGCCAGCACCGGCGTCGCCAGCACCATCACGATGCTCACCGCGTACATCGCCCACACGAACAGCGGCAGCTTGAACCACTTCATACCGGGCACGCGCAGGTTATGGATGGTGACGATGAAGTTCAGACCGGTGAAGATCGTCGAGAAGCCGGTGACGAACACGCCGACGATCACCAGGAACACGTTGCTGTTGGAGAACATCGTCGAGAAGGGCGTGTAGAACGTCCAGCCGGTATCGACGCCGCCCATCAGCAGCGCGCAGATCGTGAACAGCCCGCCGATGACGTAGAGATACCAGCTCGCCAGATTCAATTTCGGGAACGCGACATCGCGCGCGCCGATCATCAGCGGCAGCAGGAAATTGCCGAGCGTGGCCGGAATGGAAGGAATCAGGAAAAACCACACCATCACCACGCCGTGGAAAGTGAACGCCTTGTTGTAGGTTTCCGTATCGAGCACCGCGCCGTTGGGTGTGACCAGATGCAGACGGATCAGCGTCGCCGCCGCGCCGCCCAGGAAAAAGAAGAACGTAATGCCGATGGCGTAGAGGATGCCGATACGCTTGTGATCGTGCGTGGTCAGCCACGACCACAGACCGGTTTCCTGATTGAGGAAATTGGGCGGCGCGCGGTCCAGCGCGGTGTCGGCATCAATGGCGACCATTCTTCGTGCTCTCCGTTGCGGTGGCGCTGACCGGCTGCGTACGTGTCGATTTCAAATACGCGATCAGCGCCAGCAGATCGTCTTCGTTCACCTGTCCCTGGAACGACGGCATGATCGGCGCGAAACCGGCCACGACTTGTTTGCCGGGCAACAGGATCGAGTCGCGGATGTAGACGTCGTCGGCAAACACGCTGCTGCCATCCGACAGATGCACCGTACGGCCATAGATTCCGTCGAGATCGGGCGCATGCACCGAAGCATTGGCGCCGTGGCAGCCGCTGCATCCCAGTGAGCGAAACAGCGCAGCGCCATGCGCTGCCAGCGTCGCATTGCCGCCATTGCCGCGCAGCCAGCGCGCGTAGTCTTCGGGCCGCATCACCGTCACCTGTCCGCCCATCCGCGAGTGATCCAGCCCGCAGTACTGGGTGCAGAACAGCGGAAACGTGCCGAGCTGTGTCGCTTCGAACCACAATTGCGTGTAGCGCCCGGGGAGCACGTCCTGCTTCACGCGGAAAGCGGGCACGTAGAAACTGTGGATCACGTCCTGCGAAGTCATCGTCAGGCGCACCGGCACATCCAGCGGCACGTGCAGTTGGTTGATCTCGCGGATGCCGTTGGGATGCTGCACCTTCCACATCCATTGCTTGGCGACCACGTAGATCGTCTGCGCATCAGCGGGGGGCGTTTTTTCGCGCGCGTAGAGGAACAGACTCCAGCCGAACACGCCAATGAAGATCACCAAGGGCACCAGTGTCCAAGTCAGTTCGATCGGCAGGGTGCCGCGGCTCAGCGTGCGGTCGACTTGGCGGCCGCGCCGGTAGCGGATGCAGAACACCCACATCATGATGAACACGCCGATCGCCACCGCGCTGCACAGCAAGACCATCGTCCACCACAGCGCGTCGATCCGACCCGACAGGCTGGATGCGGAGGGCAGCAGCAGGTGGAACTGTTCGTTCATGCCGAACCGCTCCGTTCGCGCTGTTTTTCGGCACGGCGCAGCCAGATGATTCCGCCGATCAGGATCAGCGCGGTGGCGACGCCCAATCCCTGCATAACGCGATCGATCGTCAGCGTGTAGCGACCGGTGCTGGCGTCGTAGTCGCAGCACAGCAGCAGCAGGCGATCGACGATATTGCCGATGGCGCCGTGCGACGCGCTCACCAGCGCCAGCCGCAGCGTTTCCGGCGCGAATTGCACGCCGAACAGGTATTGCGCGATGCGGCCTTGCGGTGTCAGCAGCACGATGCCGGCCGCGTGCGCGTATTGATCGTCGCGATCGTCGAAGAAGTAGCGGAAGCCGATGCTGCGCATCAGCGGCGCGATCGCGTCTGCTGTTCCGCTGAGGTAATGCCAGTCGGCAACGCTGGCGCGCGGATGCGCCAGCTCGTCGTTGCTCTGCGCGATGCGCGCGCTGGCCGCGCTGTCGTGCGGATCGATACTGACCAGCAACACATTGAACTGTTCGCCCGGCATCAAGCCGCTGCGCCGCACCGCGTTCGCCACGCCGGCGCGCACGGTGCCGCACAGATTGCGGCAGGTGTAATAGCCCGGCACCAGCAATGCCGGCTTGCCGTCCAGCAATTCGCGCAACCGTACCGGTTTGCCGCTCGCGTCGTGGAACACCGAATCCAGCGGCACCTGCATGCCGAGGTGCTGATCGAAGCCGACGCGTTTCAGCAGATTGGGCGGGGGGCGAAGGTGCGATGTAGCAGCCACGCAAATTGTCGAAAATGCGAGTACGGCCACGAGCATTCCAAGAGTCGACAAAACGAATCGCCGCCCCCTCTCCCGACAAGCGCTGCGCGCTTGTCTGCCCTCTCCCCCCAGGGGAGAGGGGTTCGAGGAAAGATGCTTTTGATTTTCCCCTCTCCCCTCGGGGGAGAGGGGGCGCGAAGCGCCGGAGAGGGGGAAAGCGAAGCGCATCATCGCTGCGACTCCGGCTTTGCCGAGGTGTTCTTGTCGCCTGCCATGGCAGACGACTTTGCGTGCTGTTGCGCATAAATCTGCATCGCGCGCGCGATCGGGATCCGCGCATAGGCGTGCGAGGCATCGGTCCAGGCATAACCGGAGAGCAGCGCTTCCTTCTGCGCCCGGAATACCGCCAGGTCGTTCTGCGGCGAAGGTTGCAGGCGTGGCTCGGGCGGGAGCACGCCAGGCCGCAGCATCAACTCCGCGTGCCGCGGCATCACCATGTCGCGCAGCACGAAATGCAGCACCACCACCGAGGTCAGCACCACGAGGGCCAGGATCGCGCCGATCATCAGCACACGTCGAACCGCGATCGCCGAAGGTTCGTGGCCGAACGGATGTTCGTGCTCAGCCATGACTACGCTTCATCTCCGTCGTGGCCCGCGCGTGCCCGACGGCCGGCAACCGGATCACCCGCAACTGACACAGATACACGCACAACCACAACGCGCCGAGTCCCAATGGCGCGCACAGATCGCTCCAGCGCAGCAGAAAACCCTGCGCGCGGAAACTCGGCACCACCAGCCAGAACGCGTCGGCAAGATCGGCGATCAGCAACATCGCCGCGATCGTTCCCAACCATCTGCGCCGCCGCTTGGCTTCGCGCGACAGCAATACGAAGAACGGAATCACGAAATGAAAGGCGATCAGGAACCAGGCGAGATATCGCCACGAGGTCAGCGTGCGCGGGATGTACCAGGCATTCTCGTCCGGCAAATCGGCGATCCACACCGTCAGGTACTGCATGAAAACGAGGTACGCCCACGCCAGAACCAGCGCCAGCAGGAGATTGCCGAGGTCGTGCAGCACGTGCGGCGGATGCGCATCGGCGTCCTCGCGCATGCACGCGCACAGCACGGCCAGCGCACACGCGATCAGGATCCAGCCGGTGCCGACCATCATGCCGAACACAGAGGAATGCCAGCGCGGCGTCAGCGAAAGGATCCAGTCGGTCGAGCCGACCAGCGTGGTCAGCGCGAACACGATCAGGCCGGGCGCGGCGATGCGGCGCAGGCGCACCGGATCATCGAGCGCGCGTTGAAAAGCGAACAGCCAGCCCAACCACAGCGCGAAATACACGATCGTGCGGATCACGAAGAACGTGTCGGCCAGATACCAGCTCTGCGCGTGCAACTGCGCATCGTGCGTCGACGCCGTCCATGGATACAGCACGCGCATGCAAACCAGCAGCGGAATCACCGCCAATGCCATCAGCGGCAGCACGCGCGCCGCGGCGAGCAGCGGTGCACGGCTGTACCAGCCCCATGCACCGCCGGTCAGCGCGTGCACCATCAGCAGCGCTAAGCTGCCGGCACTCAAGCCGGTAAAGAAGAAGAAGGCGAACAGATATGACAGCAGCGCTTGCAGCGGAGCGCGCGTCCCCAGCCAACCGCAGGCGATCAGCGCTGCCGCACCGATGAGCAGCGCGAGCCATTCCGTGCGCGTGCGCGGCAGCCAGGCGGTCATCGCGTGGCTCCCTGCAATTTCTGCAAATCCTGCACACTCAAGTCGGCCGCAGGCGCGTGCTGGCTCAGTTGCAGCGCGCGGATATATGCCACGATTGCCCAGCGATCGCGCGGGCTGACACGCGCGGCATAGGGAAACATCGCGCCGTAACCATTCGTGATGACGTCGTAGAAATGGCTGTCCGGTGCGTTGCGCAGAGCGTCGGTGTGGTAACTCGGCGGATGTGGAAAGCCGCGGCGCGCGATCATGCCGTCGCCATCGCCCGCTCGGCTGTGGCAGGGTGCGCAATAGATGTTGAATCGCTCTTGGCCGCGCGCCAGCAACTGCGGCGTGATCGGCAATGGATTGGCGTAACCCGGTTGCGCGGCCGGTCCGCCTTGCGCCAGCGGTTTGCCTTGTGCATCCACGCCGCTGACCGGCGGCGCAGCCGGCGCGATCGCGAGTTTCCCGTTGCGGCCGCTGCTGGCGCCCGCCAGCGCGCCGCCCGATCGTGCTTGCGTGCCTTGCACCTGCGGCCGCGAAGAATTGCCGTCGGCGAAAAAGGAACTCGGCTTCAGCGGCTTGTATTTCGGCTGGTCGTACATTTCGTGCATGCCGCGCTCGCAACCGGTGAGCAGCAGGAGCAACAAGAGCAAAATGGATTCCGGCTTTCGCCGGAATGACGAGATGGAATGGCGCGCTTTCACTCCATCACCTCGCTGATCGACAGCGGCGACAGCGTTCGCAGGAATTCCTGCGTGCGGCGCGGTTCGAAATTCGGATCGCTCGCGTGCAGCAGGAGAAAGAACCGGTCGCTGCTGGCGCGGTCGAAGGCGCGCACCGCGAACAGCGGGTGGTGCACGCGCGGCAATCGATTTCCGACCAGGACCGCGAGCACGCCCAGCAACACCGCCCAAAGCAGGGTCATTTCCAGCGCGGGCGGCAGGAACGCCGGCCACGAGAACGTCGGCCGTCCGCCGATATTGATCGGATAATTCACCGCGGCTGAATACCACTCCAGCCAATAGGTGAAACCGCCGCCGCCGATCGCACCCAGCAACATCCAGAAGGGTACGTGCGCATGATGCACGCCCATCGCTTCGGTCAGGCCATCCACCGGATAGGGCGAATACGCTTCGATGTCCGCGTAACATTCGTGCCGCGCGCGCAACACCGCGCCGCGCAATTGTTCGGCATCGTCGAATTCCGCCAGCAATCCGAGCAGGCGTTCACTCACGGCTCGCCTCCACGCTCGACGGCGCCGCTGCCGGACTGGTGCGCCAGCTTGCGCAGTTCGAACATCGACAGCACGGGCAGCAAGCGCGCGAACAACAGGAACATCAGGAAGAACAGTCCGACCGAGCCCGCGAGGAATGCCAGGTCCCAGAACGTCGGCCAGAACATGCCCCATGCCGAGGGCACGAAATCTTCGTAGAGGCTCGACACGATCAGCAGGAAGCGCTCCAGCCACATGCCGATCAGCACGCCGATGGAAATCAGGAACACCGCCGCATGGCTGCGCCGCACGCGCGCGAACCATAGCAACTGGATGTTCAGCACGTTGAACAGGATCGTGCCCCAGAACGCCCAGGCGTACGCGCCGTACAGGCGGTGCAGCGTCATGGCGAGGTCGTAGCGGTCCATCGAATAGAACGCGGTGAAGATTTCGCTGAAGTAGCTGTAGTCCACGAACAGCCCCGCGCACAGCATCATCTTCGCCATGTTGACGATGTGTCGATCGTTGAGAAACGCCTGCAAACCGAAGAAACGCCGCAGCGGGATGCCCAGTACCAGCACCATCGCGAAACCGGAGAACAAGGCGCCGGCGATGAAGAACGGCGGAAAGATCGTTTCGTGCCAGCCGGGCACCAAGCCTTCGGAGAAATCCAGTGCCACCATGCTGTGCACCGAAAACACCAGCGCCACCGCGATGCCGGCGGTGATCAGATTGAATTGTTCGAAACGCATCCAGTGCCGCGCCTCGCCGCGCCAGCCCAGCGCCAGCAGTCCGTAGAAGCGCGCCTTCGCCAGTGTCGGTGCGCGATCGCGCAAAGTGGCCAAGTCGGGCAGCATCCCGATGTACCAATAAAGAATGGAAACGATCAGGTAGGCGAGGATCGCCCAGAAATCCCATTCCAAAGAACTCCGCCATTGCGGCCAGACGTTCATCACGTCGGGATACGGGAACAGCCAGTAGAAGAACCACGGACGGCCCAGGTGCAGGATCGGAAAGATCCCCGACACCGACACCGCGAATACCGTCATCGCTTCGGCGAAACGGTTGATCGAATTGCGCCACGGTTGCCGCGCCAGATACATGCCTGCGGAGATGAAGGTGCCGCCCATGCCGATCGCGATCCACCAGACGTAATTGGCGATCGCGAAACTCCAGGCGACGGGAATGTTCAAGCCCCAGATACCCACGCCCGCGTACAGCAGCCAGCAGATGCCGACGAACAGCAGGCCGCTCAATGCCAGCGAGATCAGCAATCCGAAGATCCACAGCCAGCCGGTCGGACGCTGCAATGTGACCGCGGAGATTTCCGTGGTGATCGTGTGGCTGTTCTGACCCGGTTCGATCACCGGCGGCAGCGCGTCGCTGGGGATCACCGCGCTCATGGTTCACCGCGCTCGCAATCCGTCGAATGCAAGCTTTCACCGCTCCCCGTGTGGGAGAGGTCGACACGCGCAGCGTGTCGGGAGAGGGGATTGATCGATGGACACCATCCCCACCCCACGTTGCTAGGCTCGGACGTTCTGTCCTCGCCAAGCAACCCTGCCCTCCGCTCCTGCTCCGGGCGCTCATCGGCGCGCGAACCTGCGGTTCGCAAGCGCGCCGATTTGCCCCTTGAAGGGGAGGGAGCAAAGCCATTGCGGCGCAGCAGCGGCACCGCAGTCATGATCCATCCTCGAGCGCAGGATTCGGATTTCTAATCCGCGCCAGATAAGTCGTGCGCGGCCGCGTGCCGAGTTCTGCCAGCATCGCGTAGTTGCGCGGCGAGGCTTTCGCTTTCGAGACATTCGATTGCGGATCGGAAATATCGCCGAAGCGGATCGCTTGCGTGGGACACACCGCCTGGCAAGCCGTCACCACCTCGCCATCGCGCAGTTTCCGGTTCTCCTTGTCCGCCGTGATGTGCGCAGTTTCGATGCGCTGGATGCAATAGGTGCACTTCTCCATCACGCCGCGGCGCCGCACCGAAACCTCCGGATTGCGCATCGCCATCAACTGCGGCGTCTGCTTGTCCGCGTACTGCATGAAGTTGAAGCGCCGCACCTTGTACGGACAATTGTTGGAGCAGAAGCGCGTGCCGACGCAGCGGTTGTACACCTGCACGTTCAGGCCTTCCGAATCGTGCATCGTGGCGTCCACCGGACACACCAGCTCGCAAGGCGCGTGCTCGCACATCATGCAGGGCACCGGCTGCGCCAGCGCGCGCGGATTG
>DATFCO010000026.1:0-13556 GCA_035253005.1 Rhodanobacteraceae bacterium | reverse complement strand
CGGCAACGACGCCACGATCACCATCGCCGGGCAGAGCGGCAACTTCCAGTTGAACGTGATGCTGCCGGTGATCGCGTACAACCTGCTGCAATCGATTTCGATTCTGGCGAACGCTTCGCGCCTGCTGGCCGACAAGGCCATTGCCGGATTCAAGGTCAACAAAACGCGCGTCGACGAGGCGCTGGCATTGAATCCGATCCTGGTGACCGCGCTGAATCCGGTGATCGGTTACGAGAAAGGCGCGGCGATCGCCAAGCAGGCCTACAAGCAGAAGCGGCCGATCATGGAAGTCGCGCTGGAAAGTTCGGGTCTTTCGAAACAGCAGTTGCAGAAACTGCTCGATCCCGTGGCGCTGACCAAGGGCGGCATCGCCGAATGATGCGGGCGGAACCCGTCCGCCATTCGCAATGCACTTTTACACGCGAGCGTGACGATCAGCACTGCCGCTCGGCGCTTCTTGCGTCATGCTGCGCGGCGGATTTTCCCGGAAAACACCATGAGCCATCGCAAATTCATCAAGTCCATCCTGTGGACGGCTTTGTTCGCGGCCAGCGCCGCGTTGGCGCAGGAAGCCGCGATCAGCGGAGCCGATTTCACCGGCGGCAAGGCCGATGCGCAGTTGGGCGCGATCGGCAAGCAGGCGGCCGCTTCCGGCAAGACGGTGGTCATCACCGCGCCGGCCTACTGGCAAGCGAAAGCCGCGGCCAGGGTGCGCGCGGGCGCGCACGGCAAGCCGTTGACGATCCGTTTCTCCAACGGTTTTTACGAGAACGTGCTGGTGCGCGTCGAAGCGCCTGCGCCGAAACCCGAAACGGAAGCAAAGCCGGAAACGGCGAAGACCGTCGCCAAGCCGAAACCGCAAACCAAACCCGAACAGAAGATGGTGAAGGCCGAAATCGCTCAGCGTCCTGTATCCAAACCCGTCGCCGCTGCGCCGAACCATTCCAGCGCAGCGCCGGCACCGCGCGCCGCCGTGCCGTCCGCGTCGCCACAACCGGCGAAACGGCTTGCCGTCCCGCCTTCGCCACCCGCACCGCCGCCGAGCCGCATCGTCGCCGTGCCGCAGGTTTCGCATCAACCGCAGGTGGTGCCGATCCCCACTTCCGCAGCCAACCCGACCGGCGTCAAATCCGAGTTGCCCGGTGCGCCAGCGGCAACCGGTGATGCGGCGCGGCAGCGCCTGTTGAGCGCGCTGAACGACGGCCGCCCGGCCGCGGGTGAACTTCGCGAAGCGCAATTGCAGTCCGGCGATCAGCTCTACAGCGACGGCGGCACGCTGGCTGTGGTGCGGCTGGAAGGGCTGCGCCGTTCGTTCTACTGGCTGACGGGCCCTGTCGATCTACAGCGCGCGCAGTATTCGCCACAGGGCAGCGGCCGCTATCTGGTTACAGGCTCTGTTAATCCCAAGGCGCCGCCGACACATCGCAGCGAGACGCGCCGCGTGGTCGATGCGCGCGTACCTGCCGCGCACGACACGACACGCGCAGCGCTCGAGCGGCAATACAACAACGGTCAGCCGGTCACGACCAGCTTGCACGTGCGGGAGTTGCAGCCGGAGGACCGGCTGCTGATCGATGGCAAAACCATCCTCGTGGTGCGTCGCGAAGGCAATTTGATGACACGCTATTGGCTGGAGGGCTCCATCGACCTCGACCAGTCCGGTGTGCGGAAGACGGATCAGAACCTCTACGAGGTTACCGGCAGCGTGCATTGAACGGATTCGGGAGCCGACCGCATCGGCGGCTCCCGCAATCATCCGCCGTCAGTAGTGCACGGAAAAATCTCCGCCTTTCTTCGCTGCATCTCTGCGGCAGCGATCGATGTCCTCCTCGGTCATCGTCGCGTAAGGCCGGAAAGCGGGCATCGCCGAGGCGAGTTTCTGTTGCGCGGCCAGCATGTCCGGCAGACGTTCGCAGAGTTTCGCCGCGGCTCGCCGGATGCCGGCCGCCCTGGTTTCCAGCTCATCATGCACCTGCTGATGTGATTTGCCGGAGAAGGCGGCGCTCAACGCGTCGCCCACCGCATGCGAAGCCAGATCCGCGCCTTGCGTGCCGATCTGCATCCCCTGTTCGACGACGTCGAGGAGCCGTGCGCGGTATTCGAGCAGCAACGCGCGTTGCTGCGGCGTCACCGCAACGGGCTTGCCGCCGACCAGCAGTTCGCCCTGCGGAGAGATTTCCGCGTGCGGCAGGTTGAGGTGATCGGAAGTGACATCGATGTTTCCGGTGCGCAGTTTCTCGCGCGCGGTGTCCATCGCGTTGGCGACGGCGTCGGCGATCAGCGAATGGCCGCCTTGCACGGTGTTGCTGTCGGACTGGGCACATGCGGCCATGCCCGCGGTCGCGCAAAGCAGGAACGCGCAGATCGAGAGGCGGAAAGGATTCATCGATTTCTCCTGCTGCACGCGCCTCACGGCTGCGCCGATGCGGTTGCGGAACTGTCGTGGGCATCCTTGTCGCAATGGATTTCGCCGCGGAACACGGCATAAGGTTCGAACGCCGGAAGCTGGGCGTCGATCTCGCGCTGCGTGGCCTTGACCTGCACAAGAGCGCTGCACAGCTTGCGCGCGGCAGCTTCGACCTTCCTGCTGTTGGCTTGCATGTCGGCATCGTTCTTGCCGTGGTCGTTCGAGAACAGCGATTCCACCACGTTGCTGACGGCGTTTACTCCCAACGCCGCGCCGGCCTTGCCGGTGGCGATGCCGTCGTCACGCACATCCTTCACTTCGGAGTAGAAACGTCTCAGCAGATCGCGCTGCGATTGCGTCAGCGCAACCGTTTTATCGCCGATCCGGAAATCGCCGTCGGGACCGATGCGTGCATCCGGATGGCCGGCCCGGGTCAGGATCAGCGCATCATTGTCGAAATCGAAATGCAGATGGCCGTTGACCTGTGTCGCGAAGCCACCGCTGTTGTTCGTGTAACCGTCGCCGGACGAGCTGCTGCAGCCGCCCAGCGCGGGTGCAAGCAGCAACGGCAGTAACAGGAATCTCGCCTTCATCGCTCGTGCTCCCTTTTTTCAGGTTTCATCGCGCCAGCGGCGGAACCAGATCGCGGCGGCGATCAACACGACGCCGACGGCCGCTCCGATCCACATCTGCGGCAGCATCAGCGCGTGGCCCATTGCCGGGAAATCGATCACGCCGACGTGGCCGGGGTTTCCGAAGTGCGGCGTGAAATTGCGTGCATCCGGGCTGATCCACGAACCCGGCACGATGCTGAGCAGCAGACGCCCGGCGATGTCGCCCCAATAGAACTCGTAGCGGATGTGCGGCAGGCCGATCAGGGCGATGAAAAAATTCAGCACGCCGGCGATTACCGGCACGATGATCGCCCACAGGAAGGGCTTGCTGCGCGCGGCCGCCGACCAGAACAGCAACCAGCCCACGGTCGGCAATGCCCAGATCGCATTCACGCCGATCATCACCAGCATGTGGAACCAGATCGAATACGGCTCGGAGTGAGCCCAGAGCAATCCGAACGGGTTGATGCCGTGTGCCAGCAGCCAGAGACTGAGGATGATCTGCGCCAGAACGAAAGCCACCAGCACGACAAAGATCGCGATCAGCGGCGCGACCAGAATGGCGGCACACACTTTCGAAAGCACCGTGCCGATGTCCGACAACGGCAGAGATTTCCAGAACAGTACGCTGCGATCGCGCCGATCGTCATAGAGCGCGCCCAGCAGATAGAAGAACACCACGAAGGTCAGCACCACGCCTGCGATGCCCGCGAACAACGCCACGCCGAAGCCGGGCACGCCGCCCATGTTCACCGTGTCGCTGGGCGAGAAGTGGTTGATGGTCGAGTTCAAGGACCAGTCGAGGCCGGCACGCACCCTGAAGACCTCGCCTACCACGATCCCGAGGACGATCAGGATCAGGATCGTCGCGGCGGCCCAGAATTGCGCCCAGAAAAATCCTCCGCGCGATTCCCAGTATTCGCGCTTCACCAGCCAGCCGAATGTCGTCAGAGAATTGGCGCTCATGCGTAGGTCCCTTTCATGGTGGCGACGAAGAGATCCGCGACCGAAGGCCGCCGCACTTCGCCCAAATCTTCCAGTTGCGTGCGCGGCACGCCGTCGAACAGGAAGATGCTCTTGCCGAACACCTGCCGCTCGTCCAGCGGTTTCAACGCGCGCGCGGCTTCGACGCGATCCGCGTTCACCATCACTTCGGCGAAGCGATCGCCCAGCGCGTCCATGTCGGTCGCCAGCACCACCTTGCCGTCGCGGATGAACATCAGGTCGGTCAGGATGTGTTCGATCTCTTCGACCTGATGCGTGGTGACGAGGATGGTCTTGTTCTCGTCGAAATAATCTTCCAGCAGGCTCTGGTAGAACTGCTTGCGGTAGAGGATGTCCAGGCCCAGCGTCGGTTCGTCCAGCACCAGCAGACGCGCATCAATGGCCATCACGATCGCGAGGTGCAATTGCACGATCATGCCCTTGGACATCTGCCGCACTTTCTGCTCCGGTTGCAGCTTGGTGCGCGCCAGGAAGCGCTGGCACTTGGCGCGATCGAAACGCGGATGCACGCCGGCGACGAAGTCGACCGCCTCGTTCACGGTGATCCAGCGCGGCAGCGTGGCGACGTCGGCGATGAAACACACCTGCTGCATCAGCGCGGGACGCTGCCGGCGCGGATCGAGCCCGAGCACGGAGAGTTCACCCTCGAAATCGGTGAGGCCGAGAATGGCCTTCAGCGCGGTGGTCTTGCCGGCGCCGTTGGGGCCGATCAGCCCGACGATGCGGCCCGGTTGCACCTCGAAAGACGCATGGTCGAGCGCCAGCGTCTTGCCGTAGCGCTTGGTCAGATTGGCGGCATGGATGACCGTCTCCGATGCGGCGGGGCGTACCTCGTCGAGTGCGGAAGTCGCGCTCATCATGATCATGATTTCCTCTTGTCGTGCTTTTCGGCTTGCGACATCAGCTTGTCGAGTTCCAGTCCCATGCGCTTGATGCGCGCGTGCAGCGCCGGCCATTCCTCACGCAGGAAGCGCTCGCGTTCGGATTTCAGCAACATCTCGCGCGCGCCTTCAGTGACGAACATGCCCAGGCCGCGGCGCTTCTCCACCAGTTGCTCGTCCACCAGTTCCTGATAGGCCTTGGAGACGGTCAGCGGGTTGATCTGGTAATCCGCCGCCACTTGCCGCACGGAGGGCAGCGGGTCGCCCTCGTTCAAGGCGCCGTCCAGGATCATCGCCACCACGCGGTCGCGCAGTTGGCGATAGATCGGGACGTTGTCGTTCCAGGTGATGGTCATGAAGATGTTCCTGCCGGCAGTGGACGAGGCGACCACGGCGAAGCTCTGCGACGCTCAGCGATTCCCCACCACCGGCCTGGCGGCAAACGAATAGTAGGGCATGTCGATGTCGGCGCCGCCCAGCGAAGCCGATTCATAGCCCTTTTCACCGGCACTGCCGCCGGTGTGGCCGAAAGCCTGATCCAGTTCCGCCTGGGTCGGGCGCACCACGATCTCGGGCAGGGTCTGCACGGGCTGCGTCTGCACGCCGACCGCGGCCGGCAGGACGCTGTTCGCCGAAGCATTTGCATAGGCACGGATGCCGGCGACTCCAGCGCTGGCGATCAACAGGGAAGCGGCGAAGGTCAGGGTCTTGCTGGCGTTCATGGCGGTCTCCTTGGGTGACCGTGTTAAGTAGTGTTGTAGTTAACTATAACACCAAAAAGGCGAGTGTCAAGCGGTAGTTCGCGAATAGGTCTTCAGTCATGGGCGAGGCCGAGCGCTTACGTGCGTTGAATCGCATCACGTGCTCGGTCGAGCGCCCGGCCACGGAGCTCTTGGCCATGGATGGCAGCTTTAAGGCCGGGCCGGCGTCACGCTCCAGGGATGGCTGCTTGAGAGCCGCCTCGGGAAACCAAGCCGGACCTGTACGGTCATAGCTCGGCGCGTTGCCAAGCACGCACGGTCCCCGCACAATGGGCAGCTCGGCCGACGCAAGGCCTTTCGACCCCGGCAGCGCCGGTCAACCCAACAGAGGATTTTTCGATGAAGCAAGTATTGCGTCCCACGCTCACCGCGGCTGCGCTGATCGCTGCCTTGGGTGTCGGTGCCGCCGGCGCGGTCCAAGCCCAAACCAGATCTTCGTCCACGACATCGACGACGACCGTGAACAAGGCGCAGGCGAGCGAAGTGGTCGGTTACGAACTCGCGGGCCAGTTCCCGAGCTGGGCGACGGACATGATCGATCCGCAAGCGGTGGGCCAAGCGGTCACGCGCGCCCTGCAGGGACAAAAGCCCAGCATGAGCCAGAGCCAGCTCGAGAGCGTCGCCAAGGCTTTCGGCGAGCAGATGAAGGCCCGCGGCGAGGAAATGTACGCCAAGCTCGCCGCGCAACAAAAACAGGAGAGTGACGCTTATCTGGCCAAGAACAAGACGCAACCCGGCGTGAAGACCACCGCGGACGGTTTGCAGTACCAGGTAATTTCGCAGGGCAGCGGCCCGCGTCCGACCGCCAGCGACACCGTGCAGATCAACTACACCGGCAGCTTCGTCAACGGCAAGGTTTTCGATTCGACGGCGCAGCATCAGCCCGCAGGACCGGCCACGATCGATCTTGGCAACGTGATTCCCGGCATGCGCGAAGCACTGACGCTGATGCCGGTCGGCAGCCACTACAAGATCGTGATCCCGCCGAATCTCGCCTACGGCTCGCAACCGAAGGGGCCGATGCCGCCGAATGCGGCGTTGATCTTCGACGTGACGCTGGTGAAGATCGGCAAGTGATCTGACCGTTCCATGAGTAACGAAAAAGCGCGGCTGAAGGGCTGCGCTTTTTTTTCGCGTGGCTTCCACGTATGCAGCGGCGAGCAGCCTTCCATGGTGCGTGCGCCTGTCCGGCCTTGCTGCATCCATGGCCAAGAGCTCCGTGGCCGGGCGCTCAGCCGAGCACGCGACGCGATTCAACGCATCGCCTGAGCGCTCGGCTTCGCCCGCGCTTTTTGTTTCCATGCGCCCATCACGATCGATCGTTACAATTGCCAGCTCACGCAAGCATCTTGGGGGCGCATGAAAATCACCATCTTCGGCACCGGTTACGTCGGATTGGTCACCGGCACGTGTCTCGCCGAAATGGGCAATCACGTGTTGTGCATCGACGTCGATGTGGACAAGGTGCAGCGGCTGGAACGCGGCGAAGTGCCGATCTTCGAACCGGGCCTCGAACCGCTGGTGAAGCGCAATCACGACGCTGGCCGGTTGCAGTTCTCGACCGATGCGGCGGCGGGCGTGGCACACGGCGAGGTGTTGTTCATCGCGGTAGGTACACCGCCGGACGAAGACGGCAGCGCCGACCTGTCCTACGTGCTGGCGGTGGCGCGCAGCATCGGCGAACACCTGGATGCGTCGAAGATAGTCGTCAACAAATCCACCGTGCCGGTCGGCACCGCCGACCGCGTGCGCAAGGCGATCGCCGAGGCATTGGATAAGCGCGGCGTGCGGATCGAATTCGAGGTCGTTTCCAACCCGGAGTTCCTGAAGGAAGGCGATGCGGTGAACGATTGCATGCGCCCGGACCGCATCATCATCGGCGCCTCCAGCGCGCGCGCCGCCGACCTGCTCGCCAAGTTGTACGCGCCGTTCAACCGCAACCACGCGCGCATCGTGCTGATGGACGAACGCTCGGCCGAACTGACCAAGTACGCGGCCAACGCGATGCTGGCGACCAAGATCAGTTTCATGAACGAGATGGCCAACATCGCCGAACGCGTCGGCGCGGATGTGGAATTGGTACGGCAGGGCATCGGTGCCGATCCGCGCATCGGCTATCATTTCATCTATCCCGGCGTGGGCTACGGCGGTTCGTGTTTCCCGAAAGACGTGCAGGCGCTGGAACGCACCGCGCACGCGCACGACTATCCGGCGCGATTGCTGGAAGCGGTGGAGCAGGTCAACCGCACGCAGAAGCACAAACTGTTCGAATTGATCTCGCGGCATTTCGGCGGCGAGCTGCGCGGCAAGACGATCGCGTTGTGGGGACTTGCGTTCAAGCCCAACACCGACGACATGCGCGAGGCGCCCAGCCGCGCGCTGATGGAAGCGCTGTGGCAGGCGGGTGCGAGCGTGCGTGCGTTCGATCCGGAAGCGCGCGAGGAGGCGCAACGCATTTACGCAGCGCGCAGTGATCTGGAATTGTGCGGCGAACCCTACGATGCCTTGCAGGGCGCCGATGCATTGGCGGTCGTCACCGAATGGAAGGCGTTTCGCAGCCCCGAGTTCGACCGTATTCGCGCGGCGCTGAAAACGCCGGCGCTGTTCGACGGGCGCAATCTCTACGATCCTGAAGCGGTGGAGAGCGCCGGGGTCGCCTACTACGGCATCGGCCGCGGGCGCAGCATCATGCGCAATGACCGGGCATGAGCGATCGAATGGACAAACGATTGACCGAAGTGGAAACGCGGCTGGCGTTCCTCGACGACACGCTCGCCGGATTGACCGCCGCCGAGGCGGAAACCTCGCGGCGCATGCTGGCGATCGAACGCATGCTGTCGGAACTGCGCGTGGAACTTTCCGCTATCCGCACGGGACTGTCGGAAGACGTGAGAGACGAACCCCCGCCGCCGCATTATTGATGTTTGCAACATGAGCGATTCGCTTCGCGATCAACTGTTGAAGGCCGGATTTGCGCCGTCGCGCAAGGAAACTCAAGGCGCGCCCGAAAAGCGTGATCGACGCGACCGGCAGGTCGCCAAGCCGCATGCGGAGGCCCCGAAACCTGCGCGACAGAAGCGCAGCGGCGAAGTCGATCTCGCGCGCGCCTACGCGATTCGGGCGCAGGCGGAAAAAGCCGAACGCGAAGCCGCGCAACGCGAGGCGCAGAAACAGGCGCAGGAACGCAGGGAGCGCAAACGCCGCCTGCAAGAACTGTTGCAAGGCCGGGTGCTGAATCTTGCAGAAGCCGATCAAGTGCGGCATTTCGAGCATGCCGGCAAGATTCGCCGCATCTACGTCAGCGCGGAACAACTGGCTGCGCTCAATCGCGGCGAACTGGGCGTGGTGGTACAGGCTGGCCGCTTCATCCTGGTCACGCGCGAAACCGTGCTGCGCGCGAAAGAAATCGCAGAAGACGCGGTCGCGCTGCTGGTCGATCCTGAAGCCGTGTCGACAACGAGCGAAGACGACGTGCCGGATGATTTGATGTGGTAGAAACCGTTGCGCTTACGCGATGCTTAATGGCATCGCGTGCAACGGTTTCTGGTGAGGCGGGGATGCTGATCGGAAGACGTACCAGGGATGGCTGCTTGCCTCTCGTCACAGCGAAGTTCGTAACGCTTCGGCTTTCCACCCCGCTTTCGGCTTGAACCGCTCGCCATACCGCGCTGCCAGCGCATCCAGTTGCGCGCGCAATTTCCCAGCGCCTTCGCTGCGGATGTATTGGATCGGCCCGCCGCGAAACGGCGCGAAGCCGGTGCCGAACACCACGCCCGCGTCCAGCAGATCGGCGTCATCCACCACGCGCTCGGCCAGGCACGCGACCGCTTCGTTCAACATCGGCAGGATCAATCGCGATTGCAGATCTTCCGGCGCGCGGTAGTCGCTCGGCACGTGCGGCTTCTGCGGCTTGCCGTCCTTCCAGACGTAAAAAC
The DNA here is from genome assembly GCA_035253005.1 of Rhodanobacteraceae bacterium. Taxonomy (GTDB): domain Bacteria; phylum Pseudomonadota; class Gammaproteobacteria; order Xanthomonadales; family Rhodanobacteraceae; genus 66-474. The sequence continues at coordinate 3,953 of DATFCO010000026.1, read as the reverse complement.
CTTCGCCGTCCTTCTTGCCGCGCTTGCCCGCTCCAACCTTGTCTTCGATGCCTTGAGGCAATTCCAGGCCGAGGAACGGCGCCAGTTCCTTGCCGACCGAGAGTGCGACATCCAGACCGACCGTGTCCGCCAGTTCGATCGGACCCATCGGCATGCCGAAATCCTTCGTGGCGCGATCCAGCACCGGGCCCGGAATGCCGTCGGCGTGCAGGCGCACCGCTTCCAGCAAGTACGGCATCAGGATTCGATTGACCAGAAAACCCGGCGTGCCTTGCACAGGCACCGGCAATTTGCCGATCGCCTTGACGAACGCGAGCGCGCGTTTTTCGATTCCCGGATCGAGCTGAGCATGTCGCACCACTTCCACCAGCGGCATCTGCGCCACGGGATTGAAGAAGTGCAGGCCGAGAAAACGCTGCGGATTTTTCAATGATCGCCGCAATTCGTCCAGCGGAATGCTGGAGGTGTTCGTCGCGAGCAGCGCATCGTCCGGCAGTGCCGATTCCAGTTGCGCATAAAGTGATTCCTTGGCCGCCGCATCCTCGAAGATCGCTTCGATCGCCAGTTGCGAATCCTTGATTTGCGCCCCTTCCACATCCGTACGCAAATGCGATTCCGCGGCGGCGATGCGTTCCGACGTTTTCAGTTTCTTCTCGAACAATTTCCGCGCGCGCTCGAGCGCCGGCTGCACGTACTGCAATTCGCGGTCCTGCAAGGAGACTTCGAATCCTCGCAGCGCGCACCACGCGGCGATGTCGCCGCCCATCACGCCCGCACCGCCTACATGCACGTGCCGGATGCCGTGCGCGACATCGCCGGCCAGCCCGCGCAGCCGTTCGCGCAGGAAGAACATGCGGATCAGATTGTGCGCCGTCGAGGTTGATGCGAGCCGCTCGACCGAGCGCGCTTCCAGTTCCAATCGTTGAACGATGTCGCTGCCGCCGCGCTGCCACACATCGATCAGCGCGAACGGCGCCGGATAGTGTTTTGGTTTGGCCTTGGCCGCCGTTTGCCTGCGCAAGATCGGTGCGAGGATCTGCCGCACCGGCCAGCAATTGGTGATCCACGCCAGCGCGCGCTGATCCAGCCGTCGCGTTGATGGATTGCGCGCGCACTCGAGCGCGGTTTCCAGCAACGCGTTCGGCGGTGCCAGACGATCGACCAGTCCGCTCTCCAGCGCGGCGCGCACCGACGCCGGCCTGCCAGTCAACATCATCGCCAGTGCTGTCGGCGCGCCGATCAGGCGCGGCAAGCGCGCGGTGCCGCCCCAGCCGGGATGGATGCCGAGCTGCACTTCCGGCAGGCCGATCCTCGTTTCGGGATCGTCCGCGGCTACGCGCATGGCGCACGCGAGCGCCAGCTCGGTGCCACCGCCCATGCAGGCGCCGTGCAGCGCGGCAACGGTCGGCATCGGCAAACGCGCCAGGCGTTCGAACACGCGTTGACCGAATTCGATCGCCGCGCGCACGCCGCTTTCGCGTTCGTATTGCGCGAATTCGTTGAGATCCGCGCCGACCGCGAAATCCTTCTTCGCCGAATGGATCACCACGCCGCGCGGTTTTTCGATCTCGATGCGTTCCAGGATCAGATCAAGTTCTTCCAGCAAAGATCTCGACAGCGCGTTCACGCGGCTGCCGGCGCGGTCCATCGCGAGCACCAGCACGCCATCGGATTGCAGCGAGGTTTTCCAGTGGGAAAAGCGCAATCCTTCGAACATGTCACCTCCGTCTGCGCAACGAGTTTCCATTCGCCGCCGCACTTCTCATGGATTCCCCGCACATTGTGACTTCCATCGAAAACCGGAGCCGGCCGCGCCCCTATCATCGGTTTCTGGCGACGCGCCGGTCAATGCGCGCGCACAAGGCCGGCACCGGTGCCAAGTATGGATACAGCCATCGCCAGCGAGCTGCTCGACACGATCGTGGGTGCGCAACGCAGCCTCGTGGTACTGCGTTGTGACGATCCACAGCGGTTGCTGGATCTGTTGCGGCGGCACGCGATCCGCACCGGTCAGTCGCTGTATACATGGAACGAGGAGACGGGTTTGCGCAGTTTGCGGGACACGCAGATGTCGGTGCCCTCCAGCCTTCGCTTCGCCGACGCGCTGCGGCAGATCATCCAGAGCGCGCACTTCGGCATCTATTTCTTCGCGGAACATCCGCAGTTCGACGCAGCGACGATCCCGCTGCTGCGACAAGCCGCGCGATTGAGTGGCGATCATGTGCGTCGGGTGGTGCTGATCGGCGCCGCTATCGAATTGCCAGCCGGCATCGAGGCGTTCGAATTCAGCCGCAGTGCGGCGAAACCGGTCCGGCCGCGCTTGCGCGACGGCCGCTGGGTGCGCGCATGAGCGAGCGTGGAATCCTGATCGTCGCTGCGCGCCGCGAAGATCGCCGCGCGCTGTTCGACGCGCTGGACGGGCAGGGCCATGGTCCGATACTGAGCGCGCGCGACATCGCGCATGCGCGCAGCCTGCTGGTGGAATCTCCTGTGCCGCGGCTGGCCGTGCTGGATTTCTGCACCATGCCGGCGGAGTCCGCCGCGTTCGGCGCCGAATTGCGAGGCGTGCCGGTAATCGGCTTGCTCGGTGCCGCGCGCGAACAGGGTGAGCACATCACCTGGAATTTTCGTCACCGTCCGCCGGGTGTCGTCGAGTGGTTGCGCACGCCGGTGGATGCGATCGAAGCACGTGCTCGCGCCGAAGCCGTGTTGCAGGGCGGACCGCCGCCCGGCGGCGGCGAAGATGCCGATGAGGATTACCGCTGCATTTTCGAAGGCAGTGCCGACGGCTTGCTGTTCTCGGACACGCAGAGCGGCGAAATCCTGGAAGTCAACGCCGCCTTCGAAGTGGCGAGCGGCTTCGGCGCGGCGCAAGCGATCGGAATGAAACTGGAGGAACTTCTGGCGCTCGATGCGGCGCAGCGGAAATTCCTGCGCGCGCGTCTGCAACAGGACGGCGAGGCACGATTGCAGTGCGAACAGTGGCGGGCCGACGGCAGCCGGCGTCCGGTGGAAATCGTCACCCGCCTGCTGAAGCGCGGCGGTCAACTGGTGCATTTCACTTCGGTGCGCGATGCGCGCACTCTTCGCGATGGCCGCGAGCTGCTGGATGTGCTCTCGCAGATGGCGTTGCCCGACGAGAGCGAAGGCGCGTTGCAGCGGCGACTGGCGCGTTTCGCGGCCGTGCTTCGTTTCGATTACGCGGCCATCGCCGCGTACGGCGGCGGCGAGCGGCAATTGCAGATCGTCGCCACCAGCGGAAGATTGCCGCTCTCGCAGGGTACGCTCGATCCCACCACCGAACCGGCGGCGCGCATGGCGGCGGAAGGCGAGCGCGTGCTGCGATTGACGCGCGCACAACATTCCGCGGATGCACCGTTGCCCGGCATCGCCGGTTTGCCTTGTTGCGTCGCGCTGCCGCTGCGCGATGGTCGACAGAACGTGCTCGGCATACTGCTTGGGGCGGGGCGCGAACCGCCACCGTTCGATCCGGAGCTGGTGCGCCATGCGCTGGATGTCGCCGCCGCGCAATTCTCCGCTGCGCTCGCGGTGCGGCAGGCGCAGGCGCAGGGCCGCGCGGGCGGCTTGCAGGATGCGTTGACGGGCTTGCCGAACCGCTTGCTGTTCAACGACCGGCTGGAAACCACCTTGCTCGAAGCACAGCGTTCGGGCGAAACCTTCGCGCTGCTGTTCGTCGATCTCGACCGCTTCAAGAACGTCAACGATTCGCTGGGTCACGCGATCGGCGACCAGGTGCTGGTTGCCGTCGCGCAACGCCTGCGCTCGGCCGTGCGCGCCTCCGACACAGTGGCGCGTTACGCCGGCGACGAGTTCACGGTGATCCTGCGGCACATTGCGCTGCGCGAAGACGTGCTGCGCATCGCCGACAAGCTGGTGCACGCGATGGAAGCGCCGCTGACGCTGGAAGCCGGTTCGGAATTGCGCATCACCGC
>DATFCO010000025.1:0-3154 GCA_035253005.1 Rhodanobacteraceae bacterium | reverse complement strand
GATCCTCCAGCACGTTCACCGAGAAATATTCCGCGCCGGTGGCGTTGAGTGCCTGCGAAGTGCGCGCCGAGAAACCGCACATCGGAAACTGCGGCGTGCCTTTCATGTACAGCACGATCGGGTGTTCGTTGAGGGTGTTCTTGATGCGTTCGTTCACGTCCATGGGAATTACGTTCTAGAATGTCGGATGGCGTTGCGCCGAGACGTGAATTGTAGCAGGCGCGCGGCCCATTCCCCTGAAGTCCACGGAGGACACAATGGCGATAGAACTTCCCCCGCTGCCGTACGACCGCGAAGCGTTGGCGCCGCACATTTCCGCGGAGACGCTGGACTATCACCACGACAAGCACCACAAGGCCTACGTCGACAACCTCAACAAGATGATCGAGGGCACCGACTTCGCCGACATGGCGCTGGAAGACATCGTGCGCAAGGCGACCGGCGGCATGTTCAACAATGCCGCGCAGGCCTGGAACCACACCTTCTACTGGAATTGCATGTCGCCCAGCGGCGGCGGCGAACCTTCCGGAAAACTGGCCGATTCGATCAAGAAGGCATTCGGCGGTTTCGACAAGTTCAAGGAGGAATTCAGCAAGGTCGGCGCGACCACCTTCGGTTCCGGCTGGGCCTGGCTGGTGCAGCGTCCGGACGGTTCGCTGGGCCTGGTCAGCACCTCGAACGCGGGCACGCCCATCACCGGCAGCGATCGTCCGCTATTGACCTGCGACGTGTGGGAGCACGCCTACTACATCGACTACCGCAACGCCCGGCCGAAATACATCGAGGCGTTCTGGAACGTGGTGAATTGGGAGTTTGCTTCGACGCAAATGGTCTAACTCGCGCTCCACTGACCTTCACTCGTCATTCCCGCGAAAGCGGGAATCCAGTGACTTTCGCAAGATTTCCGGGTTCCGCTCGCTGCCGAAGACGGCGTTTCGCGCCGGCGACTTTTGTTTCGGCAAAAGTCGCCAAAACCATCGCGCCGGCATGACGGTCGAGCCAACATCCGGTTGGCATTGAAGCAACGGCAAGCAGCCTTCCGTGGATTGCGTCCCGGCCCGCACATCCATGTGCGTGCGTTCGTCAGCGCGGCCGATGCCATTCAGGCATCGGCCAAGCGCGCTGCTTCACCCCTGCGCTCCTCGCCGGGCGCGCGCCGGCGCGAACTCGCACATCCTTGTGCTCGAACATGCGGCGCTTGCTCCGCCGTTCGGCTGCGCTTCTCGGCATCGCATACAGCGCCGGAAAGCTCGCTCAACACGGCCATCTATGGCCTGCATCTTTGTTGCTCGATGGCTTTCGCTGAATGCGAAGAAAGCGGCGACGACGCCACGCGTTTGAGCCCTGCGCCGCGCTGACTTAAGCTGCGCGGGTTTTTGAATCGAGTCCGCGCAGAGAATCTTTTGAACGCCACGCCAGCCGCCGAACGCCGCCGCTCGCGGCTGCCTGTTTTCCTGAGCGCGCTGGCGCTGGCGCTGCTCGTGGCCGGGCTGAATTTCGTGCTGTGGGGCGTGGCCGACCGTCCCACCAACGTGACCGCGTGGCAGGGGCAGATCGGCGGTTTCGGTTTCGAGGCCTACCAGCGCTACCAAAGTCCGTTCAACGATACGCACCCGAGCGACAGCGAACTGGACAGCGATCTCGCGCTGTTGTCGAAATACACGCACCGTGTCCGCACGTATTCCTCGCTGGACAGTCCGTCGATTCCACGCTTGGCGATGAAACACGGGCTGGATCTGCTGGCCGGCGCGTGGCTGGACACCCGCGACGACAACAACGAACGCGAACTGGAGGCGCTGATCGCGCAGGCGCGGCGCTGGCCGGACATCAAGCGAGTGATGGTCGGCAACGAGGTGTTGTTGCGCGACGACATGTCGCCGCAGCAATTGATGGCGTACCTCGATCGCGCGCGGGCGGCGATCCGCCAGCCGGTGTCGACCGCGGAACCATGGCACATCTGGATGAAATATCCGGAGCTGGCGCGGCACGTGGATTTCATCTCCGTGCACCTGCTGCCGTACTGGGAAGGCGTGCCACGCAAGGACGCAGTCGGCGAAGCGCTGATGCGTTATCAGCAACTGCAGCAACTGTTTCCCGGCAAGCGCATCGTGATCGGCGAAATCGGCTGGCCTTCCAACGGCGACCGTTTCGAATACGCGCAGCCTTCCATTGCCAACGAAGCGATCTTCCTGCGGCAGTGGCTCAACGCCGCGCGCGAGCGCGGCATCGACTACTACATCATGGAAGCGATCGACCAGCCCTGGAAGGAAGCGCTGGGCAACCGCCGCGTCGAGGCATATTGGGGCGTGTTCGATTCCTACCGCAATCTGAAATTTCCCTTGACGGGTCCGGTGCTGGAGGACGTCGATTGGCCCTGGAAAGCCACCGCCTCGGCGGCGCTGGCGTTCGCGCCGATGCTGTGGTTCGCGTTCGTATTCGCGCGCTACAAGCTGGTCGGAAGATTCGTCTTCCTCGCGCTGATCCAGCTCGCCGCCGCGCTGATCGTGTGGTCGGCGACGGTGCCTTTCTTCTTCTATCTCGATGTCGTCGACTGGGCGATGCTGATCCTGCTGTTCCCGGCGCAACTAGCGATCCTCGCGGTGTTGCTGATCAACGGTTTCGAATTCACCGAAGTGCTGTGGCGGAAAAAATGGCTGCGGCATTTCGGTTTGCTGCCGCCCGATCCGCCGGAACAACAGCCGTTCGTGTCGATCCACCTCGCCTGCCACAACGAACCGCCGGAGATGGTGATCGCCACACTCGATTCACTGGCCGCGCTCGACTATCACAATTACGAAGTGCTGGTGATCGACAACAACACCAAAAATGAAACGGTGTGGAAGCCGGTCGAAGCCTATTGCGCGAAATTGGGTGAGCGCTTCCGCTTCTTCCATCTCGATCCCTGGCCGGGTTTCAAGGCCGGCGCGCTGAATTTCGGTTTGAAGGAAACCGATCCGCGCGCGCAGGTGATCGCGGCGATCGATGCCGACTACGTGGTGCGGCCGGATTGGCTGTCCGCGCTCACCGGCTACTTCCACGATCCGAAAGTCGCGGTGGTGCAGTGTCCGCAGGCGCACCGCGAGTGGGAACACAACGCGTTCCGCCGCATGACCAGTTGGGAATCGGACGGTTTCTTCCGCATCGGCATGCACCA
>DATFCO010000024.1:0-5155 GCA_035253005.1 Rhodanobacteraceae bacterium | reverse complement strand
GGCGTGCGCGTCAGTTGTTCGCGCGCCTGTTCGAGATGGTTGAGATACAGGTGCGCATCGCCAAGCGTGTGCACGAATTCACCGGGCGCGAGATCGCAGGCCTGCGCCACCATGCAGGTCAGCAGCGCATAGCTGGCGATGTTGAACGGCACTCCGAGAAAAACGTCGGCCGAACGCTGATAGAGCTGGCATGACAAGCGGCCATTCGCGACATGGAACTGGAAGAGCGCATGGCACGGCGGCAGCGCCATCTTCTCCAGCTCGCCAACGTTCCACGCGCTGACGATCAGCCGGCGCGAATCGGGATTGCGTTTGATCTGATCGACCACCTGCGCGATCTGATCGATCAGGCGTCCGTCGGCGGTCGCCCACGCGCGCCATTGCCGGCCGTACACCGGACCGAGTTCTCCGTTCTCGTCCGCCCACTCGTCCCAGATGCTGACGCCATGTTCGTTCAAGTAGCGGATATTGGTTTCGCCGCGCAGGAACCACAGCAATTCGTGGATGATGGACTTGGTGTGCAGCTTCTTGGTGGTGAGCAAAGGGAAACTTTGGCTCAGATCGAAGCGCATCTGCCTACCGAACACGCTAAGCGTGCCGGTGCCGGTGCGATCGTCCTTGCGCACGCCGTTTTCGAGTATGTCGCGCAGCAGGTCGAGATAGACGTGCATGAACGGGAGACGGGAGACGGGAGACGGGAGAATAACAACGAGTGTGTGGTTGTGCACCGCCCGCTTTCGTTCCCTCTTCCCGTTTCCGGTCTCCCTGGTTTGAACACATTCCGTTCGCGCTTGGGTTAGGCTTGGCCGACTTCGCAGCCGAGGGCTGGTACCGCCATGAATAGCGCCGTGCAGGGCATCTCCAAGACCCGCTCGTTCTCGACCGTGTTCCTGATCGAGTTGTGGGAGCGCTTCGGCTTTTACGGCATGCAGGCGCTGATCGTGTACTACATGGTGCAGCGGCTGGGTTTCGACGACGTGCGCGCCAACCTGGTCTGGAGCGCGGGCTCGGCGCTGATCTACGTGGCGCCGGCGATCGGCGGCTGGGTCGGCGACGGCATCCTCGGCACTCGCCGCACGATGTTGACGGGCGCCGCGATCCTCGCGATCGGCTACGGCTTGATCACGCTGCCCACCGAGAATCCCACGTTCCTGTATTTCTCGCTCGGCGTGATCGTGGTCGGCAACGGTCTGTTCAAACCCAACGCCGGCAATCTGGTGCGGAAGATCTACGAAGGCGACGATTCACGCATCGACAGCGCGTTCACCATCTACTACATGGCGGTGAACATCGGTTCCGCGGTTTCGATGTCGCTGACCCCGAAGATCAAGGATTGGGTCAACGCGGGTTACCACAACCAGTTCGGCTGGCACGCGGCCTTCGGGGTTTGCTGCGCCGGTTTGGTCGTCGGGCTGGTGAACTTCGCCTTCATGCGCGCGACACTGGCGCACATTGGTTCGGAACCGGATCAGCGGCCGCTGGACATCAAACGTCTGTCGACGGTACTGGGCGTGGGCGCCTTGTGCGTCGTCGCCGCAGCGCTGATCCTGCAACACCAAGCGATCGCGCGCGCCTTCGTGTGGACCGCGGGCGCGGCATTGGTGTGCATCTTCGGCTATTTGATCGCGCGCAGCGAACGCGGCGAGCGCGCGGGTCTGATCGCGGCCTTCATTCTCACCATCCAGACCATCTTCTTTTTCATCTTCTACCAGCAGATGCCGACCTCGCTGGCACTATTCGCGCTGCGCAATACGGATTGGAACCAGACTCTGTTCGGCTTGCACCTGTTCACCTGGGCGCCGGGTCAGTATCAGGCCTTGAATCCGGCGTGGATCATGGTGCTCTCGCCGATCCTCGCTTTCATCTACACCGCCGCCGGCAAGCGCGGCAAGGATCTTTCCATCGCGGCGAAATTCGCGCTGGGCTTCGCGATGGTCGCCGCCGGTTATTTCGTCTACGGCCTGGCGGGCAATTTCACCACCGAACCCGGCAAGGCTTCCTCGTGGGTGCTGATCTGGGGCTACGGCCTGTATTCGCTGGGCGAATTGCTGGTCAGCGGCCTGGGGCTGGCGATGATCGCGCGCTATGTCCCGGCGCGGATGGGCGGGTTCATGATGGGCGCGTACTACGTCGGCGTCGGAATTTCGCAATACCTCGGCGGTCTGGTCGCGAATTACGCGGCCGTGCCGCAAAACGTCACCGACCCGGTACAGTCGCTGCCGATCTACACGCACCTGTTCACCAACCTCGGCTGGGCGGGCGTGATCTGCACCGCGATTGCGATCGCGATGGTGTGGCCGATGAAGCGGCTCTCCGCGGCGCACTCCGGCGCACCGCCCCTTCCGGAAGCGGCGCAAGGCGTGCCGACCATCGCGGCCGAGGAGTGACGGCCACTCGCCGCTTGCCGGCGGCGGAATAGTCCGGAAGTCACACGTTCGCTGCGGCCCGCGCCGAACGCTTTACGCTACTTTACTTGTCGTGCGGTATCCGGTGCGGTGTTGTTCAAGCCGTGCCGGTAGCATGCGCGCTTCGTTCCCGGGATTCGTCGACTGAAATGCAGATGTCGCGCGGCAAATGGATAGTAATTGCGATCGTGGCGATGATCATCATTGTGCTGGCTTGGCGGCTACTGCACCGCGCGCCTTCGGACGACTTCGATCAGGAGAATGCGCCGGTGCCTGTCACGGTGGTACCGGTCGCCACCGAGAACGTGCCGATCTATCTCACCAGCCAGGGCACGGTGCAGGCGTTGAACACGGTGACCGTGCTGCCGCAGGTCGGCGGAAAACTGTTGAAGCTCGATTTCACCGAAGGCCAGCCGGTCAAGAAGGGCGACGTGCTGGCAGAGATCGATCCCAGCACTTATCAGGCGCAATACGACCAGGCAGTCGCGAAGAAAGGCCAGGATCAGGCGCAGCTCGCCACCGCGCAGGCGAATCTGAAACGCAGCGAAAGTCCGCAATACAAGCAGTACGTCGCCGAGATCGACCGCATCACCCAGGCCAACACGGTACGTCAGATGACTGCCGCGGTGGCGGCGGACGAAGCCGCGATCCGCGATTCCCAGGTGCAGCTGGATTACACCAAGGTGCGTTCTCCCATCGACGGTTTGGCCGGCATCCGCCAGGTCGATCCGGGCAACGTGCTCACCACTTCCAGCACGATCGTGGTGATCACGCAGATGCACCCGATCAATGTGATCTTCACGCTGGCGGGCACCTATCTCGACGAGGTGCGCGCGGCGCAGGCGAAAGCGCCCTTGAACGTGGCGATCCTGGATGCCAGCGGCAACGTGGTGGAGAGCGACGGTGTCCTGAAGGTGATCGACAACCAGATCGATCCCGATTCCGGTGCATTCAAGTTGAAGGCCGAATTCCCCAATACCGACAACCGCCTCTTTCCGGGCCAGTACGCCAGCACACGACTCGAAGTGAGCGTTGCCTCGGACGTGCTGGTGGTGCCGACCGCCGCGGTGCAGCGGGGACCCAGCGGCGATTTCGTCTGGCTGGTGACCGACAAGCGGCCCGCCGGCGCGAGCGACCAGAATGTGTCTACCGATGCTCCAAGCGGCAGCGCGCGCGCCGGTCGGCACAAACGCGGCCAAAACACACAGAGTCAAAACGCGAACCAGCCAGCGAAGTACGTAATCATGCAGCCCGTCGTGCAGGGCGGCGAAGCCGGCGACACGGGGGTGATCATCACCTCCGGCCTGAAGGCCGGCGATCTGGTCGTGACTGCGGGCCAGTTCCGCCTGAAGCAAGGCAGCGCGGTGCTGCCGCTGAAACCCGGCGAAGTACCGGCACCGCCGACCAGCGCGCAGATCAAGGCCGCCGCGCACCAGGGTGGCGGACGCGGTGGACCCAGAGGCGGATAACGTGAGTGGTGAGATGTGAGTTGTGAGTAGTCCACGTATTGCGCCTACCGTCTGCTCCTTTCACCACTCACTACTCACCACTCACTACTCACCCGCATGAGCTTCTCCTCGATCTTCATCCGCCGTCCGATCGCCACGTCGCTGCTGATGGCGGCGGTGCTGTTGCTCGGCATCATCGGTTACCGATCGTTGCCGGTTTCCGCGTTGCCCGAAATCGAAGCGCCCAGCCTGGTCGTGACGACGCAATATCCCGGCGCCAGCGCCAACACGATGGCGGTGCTGGTGACCACGCCGCTGGAGCAGCAGCTCGGGCAGATCTCGGGACTCACGATGATGAGTTCCAACAGCGCGTCCGGCCTGTCGACGATCACCTTGCAGTTCGGAATGAACACCGATCTCGATGTCGCCGCGCAGGATGTGCAATCCGCGCTGCGCACCGCGCGCCTGCCGGGCAGCCTGCCCTATCCGCCGGTGTACAACCGCGTCAATCCGGCGGATGCGCCGATCATGACGCTGGCGCTGACTTCGGACAGCCGGCCGCTGCGCGACGTCAACGATTTCGCCGATTCGATCCTGTCGCAGAAGCTCTCGCAGATTCCCGGTGTGGGACTGGTGTCGATCGCGGGCAATGTGCGGCCCGCCGTGCGCGTGCAGGTAGATCCCGGCAAGCTCGCGAATCTCGGGCTCACGATGGAGGACGTGCGCAGCGCGCTGACGCAGGCCAACGTCAACGCCGCGAAAGGTTCGTTGAACGGCGCCACGCAGACCTACCAGATCGGCACCAACGACCAGTTGCAGAGCGCGGCTGATTACGCCAACACCATCATCGCCTACAAGAACGGCGCGCCGGTGAAGTTGTCGGAAGTCGCGAGCGTGGTCGAAGGCGTGGAAAACGATCAGCTCGCGGCCTGGGCCAACGGCAGGCCCGCCGTGCTGCTGGACATCCGCCGTCAGCCCGGCGCCAACATCATCAACACCGTCGATCAGATCGAACGCACGCTGCCTTCGCTGCGGGCGGCGTTGCCCGCCGACGTGCATCTGGATGTGTTCGCCGATCGCACCGTCACGATTCGCGCTTCGGTGCGCGATGTGGAGTTCACGCTGCTGCTCGCCGTGGTGCTGGTGGTGGCGGTGATTTTCGTCTTCCTGCGACGGTTGTGGGCCACGGTGATTCCCGCGGTCGCGGTGCCGCTGTCGCTGCTCGGCACGTTCGCGGTGATGGCCTTCGTCGGTTTCTCGCTGGACAACCTTTCGCTGATGGCGTTGACCGTGGCAACCGGT
>DATFCO010000023.1:0-5101 GCA_035253005.1 Rhodanobacteraceae bacterium | reverse complement strand
GCCGATGTTGCCCGCCAGCGCGGTGCGGATTCCCAAGTGCCGCGCGCAGTGCGCGAGCATGGCGGTGGTAGTGCTCTTGCCCTTAGTGCCGGTGACGGCGATCACGCGCGCATTCGGATTTTCTCCGAACCACAGCGCGGTGCCGGAGGTGAAACGCGTACCGCGCTTCTGCGCCTCGACGATTTCTGGTTTGTACGCGCTGATGCCCGGAGACTTGATCACGATGTCGTGCGCGGCCAGTGCGTTCGCATCCGGCGCAGCTCCGATCACACGGATGTTGCCGTCGATCAACGCGTGCGCCTGTTCGGCTTCATCGCGTTTGCAATAGAGCGTCAGCGGTTTGTCCGGAAAGCGCTTGCGTAATGCGCGGAGCGCGGCGCGGCCTTCGCGGCCGAGGCCCCAGATCGCGGCGTTCGCGGCAGCGAGTTCTTCAAAGCGCATGGTGCAGCGCGCCTCGCAAGTCCCCCCTCACCCGCCAAGCGCTGCGCGCTTGTCTCCGTCTCCCCGTTGGGGAGAGGGTTGGGGTGAGGGGGCAGCGAACGAATTCGTTCATCGGGAAACGCTTGCAAGAGCGTCCCGGAACCGCTCAGGAACCCCGTGCTTTCCGTTTGGTTGCAACCAAGGCCCCAGTTGCAAAGAGGCCGCGTCCAATTGCGGCGCGATCTCTTCGCGGAAGCGTGCGACCATCGCGTCCTCGCGCCATTCGGGCCGCTGCGCCAAGGCCGCGAACGCCGCGCGCGCCTCGCTCGCTTCGCCCACGCATTCGAACGGCTTGTGATCGCGATATTCGATCAATGCATCGAAACCGGGCGCTTGCGATTCGTCGTCCAGCAGATTGCGGCCGAAGATCTGCAACAGGCGCGGTTTCGGCAGGAATGGCGCCAGTGCGAGAAAGACGAAATGGCATTTCGGACAATGTCCGCACCAGCGATCGGCCGGCTTCGGACCGAGGATGCGGAAATTGCGGTTGCAACTGGAGAACGCATCGAAATATGCCGATCCCGATTTCGCGAATGCGCGCGTCACCGCCAGTTCCGAGAACGGCCGCAGCAGCGAAAAATAATCAAGGTCCGCCGCGACATGCGAATGGACGTATGCGGCAAGCGCGCGCTCGAACGCCCAGCCCTTGCTCCATTGATGGTTCACTTGGCCGCCTTCGTATTCCAGCGTGGCGCTGGAAGCAGAGCGCTCGTTGGCGAAGGCGATCGAGTCGAAGCCATACAGGATCGCAGCGACAACCAGGATGGCGGAGTTGATCGCGGTCACCGGAATGTGGCCGTTGTACGCGCCGAGCCGGTTGTATTCGAACAACAGCGGCGACAATTCACGCGAAATGTTGAGCGTCGGCAAGCCGGTGCGCGCCGCGACCGCGGCGATCAATGGCGAATTGCCGACCCACACCGCGGTCGCCTTCGCATCGATCGCCTTCAACGCTTCCGCCACGACCAGCGAATCCTTGCCGCCGCCGATGGGAACGAGCGTGCGGGATGGCAACCCCCTCCCCTTCAAGGGGAGGGCTGGGGAGGGGATGGTGTTCGCGCCAGTCGATGGAAACGCAATCCTCCCTCGCAATACCAACCCGTTGCGATACGCGAATTCGCCCAAGCCGTGCCGATACAACTCGTCGAGCAACGACGCGGTTGCCGCATCGATCGCACCGTTCTCAATTTCGATGCGCGACGGAATGCCGGCCTTGTAGTAGCTGATACCGGCGACCAGATGCAGCAATCGCAGCGCGGCATCGAACGCCTGCTTGCGCTTATCCGGCAAGATCGGCGCATCGGGAAAACGGATGCGCTCGATCAGCTTCGGACCGTCGTCGAACGCATATATCAGTTCCGCAACGCCGTCGCGATACTCGCAACGCTCGAAGCGGAACGCCCGCGTCTGGCGCGGATCGGCAAGCATATTCATTCAAGCCCCCTAGCCGCTGCCGCTCTTTTCTCCCTCTCTCCACCGGGGAGAGGGCTGGGGTGAGGGGGGATTTCTTTCAACACTTTCAAAATTTGTTCGAGTACGGCACCTGTACGGATCAACACGTCATCGTTCCAAAATCGTATGACTCGAAAGCCCAACTGATTCAGTTCACGCGTGCGTTCGGCATCTGCCGTGACATTTTGGAGATGTTGCCCACCGTCCAGCTCAATAATCAGCCCGGCCGCAAGGCAGATGAAGTCAACAATGTAGTTGGATACCTGATGTTGGCGCCTGAATTTCCAGTGCTCGAAATGCCGGCCGCGCAATTGGCGCCACAAGACCCGCTCCGCATCGGTCATCCGGCGGCGCAATGCACGCGCAAGCGCGACATTGTCACGTTTCACGCTGCCCCCTCACCCTGACCCTCTCCCCAAAGGGGAGAGGGAAAAACCTCGCAAGCTGCAATGGAATATTCATTCGATCACCGCCGTTTCCGCCAACGGCCGCAGGTTGTAGTGCGAAGACATCGCCTCGCCATAGGCGCCCGCTTGCGCGATCAGCAGCACGTCGCCTTCGCGCGTTTCCGGCAAACGGCGGTCGCAACCCAGCACGTCGCCGGTTTCGCAGATCGGCCCGACCAATTGGTACAACGTGGTCGGTTCTTCATCGAGCCGCGACAGGTTCACGATCTCGTGCCAAGCGTCGTACAACGCCGGCCGGATCAGCGCGTGCATACCCGCGTCGCAACCGAGATAATTCAATGCGCCCTTGCGCTTCACCTGCGTCGCGCGCGCAAGCAGCACGCCGCAATCCGCCGCCAGCCAGCGGCCCGGTTCCAGCCACAAGCGATATTGCGGATACATCTGCTTCACTTCCAGCAGCGAGGCGTCCAGTGCAGCGAGATCCAGTTCCGCTTCGTCCGGATGCGGCGGCACGCCCAGCCCGCCGCCGAGATTGAGATAGGCAATGCTGCCGATCCTCTCTGCGAGGCTCGCAAGCTGTCCGTATACCTCGGCCCAATGATTCGCATCGAGGATTCCGGAGCCCAGGTGCGCATGCAATCCGACGATGCGCGTGCGATTTTTTTCCGCGAGCGCCACGAATGCATCGAGTTGGTCGAGCGGCAATCCGAACTTGCTGCCCTCGCCGCCGGTACGCACCTTGTCGTGGTGACCCAGCCCGCGGCCGAGGTCGACGCGCAGCATGATCTCGCGATTGGCGAACAGTTCCGGCCAGTGCTGCAACGGATGCAGCGAATCCAACGTGGTCGGCACGCCGCGCTGGTACGCATCGGCGTAATCCATGCGCGGTGCGAAGTTCGGCGTGAAAAGGCGCGGCAGTGCTGCGCCTTGTGGAATCGCATCCACCGCGTCCAGCTCGCCCGGCGAGACACATTCGAAGCCCACGCCCTCTTCCGCGATCGTGCGCAGAACGGCCGGATGCGGATTGGCCTTCATCGCGTAGTACACGCGATCGACCGCGCTCATCGCGCGCAATGCGCGCGCACGCGCACGCACCGTGGGCAGGTGATAAACATAACGTGGCGTCGCTTGCGCGAGTTCTAGCAAACGTGCGCGTTCGCCTCGCCACCACGGCGTGCGCACGGACGCGCCGGACTCCGGCCCATAAAGCGCCTGCCAGCTCGATCCGAACAACAGCGCATCGTCGGTGCGCAGCGCGCCGGCTTTGATCAGCAACTCGTGCAAGCGCGGCAACAATCCGTCCAGCGCTTCCTCATCGACCACGAACGTGAGATTGAGATTGTTCGACGATTGCGAAATCAGGTGCACGCGCATCTGCCCGAATTCGGCGAGCACGGCGGAGAGCCGGTGCAGCATCGAACGCATGCCGCGGCCGACCAGCGTCACCGCGGCGCAGGGCGCGATCACCTTCACCCGGCAGATTTTTTCCAGATCGGCGGCCAGCGCGGCGACTGCATTCGAATCCAGCAGATTTTCGGTGGGGTCGAGCGAGACGGTGACGTTGGTTTCCGCGGAACCGATCAGGTCCACTGAAAGACCATGCCGCTTGAACAGCGCGAATACGTCGGAAAGAAAACCGACCTGTTGCCACATGCCGACGGTTTCCATCGACACCAGCGTGATGCCGCGGCGCGAACTGATCGCCTTGATGCTGGGCGATTCTTCCGGCAACTGCGGCCCGATTTCCGTGCCGTGCAGATGCGGGCGTTGCGTGTCCTTGATCAACAGCGGCACGCGCGCACGCCGCACCGGCGAGAGACAACGCGGATGCAGCACCTTGGCGCCGGTGGTGGCGATTTCCTGCGCCTCCTCATAATCGAGCCGCTGCAACAAGCGCGCATTCGGCACCTGGCGCGGATCGGCAGAAAACATGCCGGCAACGTCCGTCCAGATTTCCACGCGCGCCGCGCGCAGCAGCGCACCGAAATACGCGGCAGACGTATCGGAGCCGCCACGGCCCAGCAACACGGTATTGCCACCACCATCGCGCGCGATGAAACCCTGGGTGATGAACACCTCGCCGCGTTGCGCCAGCGCGGCGGCGAAGCTCGCATCATGTTGTGCATCGACTTGAGCGGACAACGCGCGCGAACGTTCGTTGAGGAAAGGCACCTCGCGCGCCAGCAGCGCTTCACGCGCGTCCAGCCACTCGGTTTGCAAGCCATTGGCACTCATGAAGGCCGCGCCGAGCGAACTGGAAAGCAATTCGCCGTGTGCCTGGATTTGCGCTTGCCATGAATAGCCCGTTTCGGTGCCGTTCGCGATCTCGACCAGCGATGCCAGCCAGCGCTCCATCGCATCGCATTGTGGCAGCGACATCTCCGTCAGCAGCGCGCGATGACGTTCGTGCAGGTTTTTCAGCGAGGCTGCGCGCTCACCTGGCGCGCACGCACAGAGCGCTTTCAGCGCATCGGTCACGCCCGCTAACGCGGAGACGACGACCAGCACGCGCGCACCTTCCGCACGGCGCGCGGCGGCGAGTTGCAGAATCGTGCGCCAGCGCTCGATGCTGGCCACGCTGGTGCCGCCGAACTTCAGCACGATCCAGGGCGCGTCGGGCGGCAGCGGCGCGAGCTTCGTATCGATCACGGATTTCGCAAGACCAGGCGCAAGGCGCGAAGTTTCACGTGCATATCGCCGAAACGCAATCGCGCACAGATTCCGCTTGGTTCTGTGTCAATCGGTGAACACCAGCAGCACCA
>DATFCO010000022.1:0-4977 GCA_035253005.1 Rhodanobacteraceae bacterium | reverse complement strand
ATGCCCGGCCCGGCGGTGGCGGTGAACGCACGCGCGCCGTTCCAGCCCGCGCCGACCACGATGCCGATCGAGGCGATCTCGTCCTCGGCCTGCACGATCGCGTAGTTGTGCTTCTTCGTTTCCGGATCGACGCGGAACTTCGCGCAATATTTCTGGAAGGCTTCGGCCAGCGACGACGAAGGCGTGATCGGATACCACGCGCACACCGTCGCGCCTCCGTAAACCAGCCCCAGCGCCGCCGCGGCATTGCCTTCGGCGAAGATGCGATTCCCCACCGCATCGCGCCGCTCGACGCGCAGGCCTATCGGTTGCAAATTCTTTTCGGCATATTCGCGACCAAGGTCGAGCGCGTGCACGTTCGGTTGCAGCAGCGCTTCCTTGCCCTTGTATTGCTCGCCGATCAGCTTGACGATCGTGTCGCGCTCCAGCCCCAGCAGCACCGACAGCGCGCCGAGATACATGATGTTCTTGAACAACTGGCGCTGGCGCGGATCGGTGTAGGTCGCGTTGCAGATTTCGGTCAGCGGCACGCCGATCGCGGTGACGTCGTCGCGGAATTTCGATTTTGGCAGCGGCTTGGTGTTGTCGTAGAACAGATAGCCGCCCGATTCGATTTCCGCGATGTCTGCATCCCAGGTTTGCGGATTCATCGCCACCATCAGGTCGGTGCCGCCGCGCCGCCCGAGCCAGCCCTGTTCCGACACGCGCACTTCGTACCAGGTCGGCAAGCCCTGGATGTTGGACGGGAAGATGTTGCGCGGACTGACCGGCACGCCCATGCGCAGGATGGATTTGGCGAACAGCTCGTTGGCCGACGCTGAACCCGAGCCGTTGACGTTGGCGAACTTGACGACGAAGTCGTTGGTGGATTCGATGCGTTTCATGCCGCACCTCTGCTTTTCCCCTCTCCCTTCGGGAAAGCCGCCGTCCATGACAAAAGAGCTCCGTGGTGGCGCGAAGCGCCGGGTGAGGGTTCGCAAGAATCCAAGGGATACAAAGATGCCGAACCCTCACCCCTGCCCCTCTCCCGGAGGGAGAGGGGTTCACCACTGAGCAATATCGCAACTTGCGGCTTCATGCCGCCACCTGCTCAGCCTCGCGTTCGCGTTCACCCGCGTGCGTTTCCAGCAGCAGGAACTTGCGCATATCCCACGCGCCGGTAGGGCAGCGTTCCGCGCACAGGCCGCAGTGCAGGCAGACGTCTTCGTCCTTCACCATTACGCGGCCGGTTTTCAACGCGCCCGAAACGTACAACTCCTGCTGCGTGTTCAAGGCCGGTGCGCTCAAGCGTGTGCGCAAATCCGCTTCATCGCCATTCGCGGTGAAGCTGATGCAATCCATCGCACAGATGTCCACGCAGGCGTCGCATTCGATGCAGACGTTCTCGGTGAACACGGTCTGCACATCGCAGTTGAGACAACGCTGGGTTTCCTTCCACGCGGTTTCCGCGTCGAAACCCAGCTCCACTTCCTGCTTGATATTGGTGAGCGTCTTCTCCTTTGGCGCCCACGGCACGACGTAGCGTTCGTCGGGCGAGATGGCGTTGTCGTAGCTCCATTCGTGGATGCCCATCTTCTGCGAGACGAGGTTCGCCAGCGGCGGCGGACGATCGTGCACGTCTTCGCCTTGCAGCATGCGGTGGATCGAAATTGCGGCTTGGTGACCGTGCTCGACGGCCCAGATGATGTTCTTCGGGCCGAATGCCGCATCGCCGCCGAAGAACACTTTCGGCAAGGTGGATTGCATCGTCATCTTGTCCAGCTTCGGCATGTCCCACTCGTCGAACTCGATGTCGAGGTCGCGTTCGATCCACGGGAACGCGTTCTCCTGCCCGACCGCGATCAGCACTTCGTCGCATTCGATGGTGACATCCGGTTCGCCGGTCGGCACAAGTTTTCTTTTGCCGCGCGCATCGGTTTCCGCGCGCGTTTTCTCGAACACCACACCGGTGAGTTTGCCGTGGTCGTCCAGGAAAGCTTTCGGATTGAGCCAGTTGAGGATCTGCACGCCCTCGTGTTCGGCGTCTTCCTTTTCCCACGGACTCGCCTTCATTTCCTCGTAGCCGGAGCGCACGATCACTTTCACATCCTCGCCGCCGAGCCGGCGCGATGAGCGGCAGCAGTCCATTGCGGTGTTGCCGCCGCCCAGCACGATCACGCGCTTGCCGACGCTGGTGACGTGACCGAAATAAACCGAGGCCAGCCAGTCGATGCCGAGCTGCGCTTTCGCGGCCACTTCGTCGCGGCCGGGAAGTTTCAGGTCGCGCCCGCGCGGCGCACCGCAGCCGACGAACACCGCATCGTAATCGTCCAGCAGCGGTCGCAGCGAATCGATGCGGCGGTTGCCGACGAACTGCACGCCCAGGTCGAGGATGTAACCGACTTCTTCGTCGATCACCGCTTCGGGCAATCGGAAGCGTGGCACCTGTGTACGCATGAAGCCGCCGCCTTTGGCATCGGCCTCGAAGATCGTGACCTTGTATCCGAGCGGCGCCAGGTCGCGTGCGACCGTCAACGACGCGGGGCCCGCCCCCACGCATGCGATGTGGAATCGATCCGCACCCGGAATGCGCTCGGGCAATCGCGCGCGCAAACGCGCGCCAATGTCCGCGCTCTTGTGGTCCGCGCAGACGCGCTTCAAGCGGCAGATCGCCACCGGTTCCGGTTTCTCGCCATTGCTTTCCTCGACGCGTCCGCGCCGACAGGCCGGCTCGCAGGGACGATCGCAGGTGCGGCCGAGGATGCCGGGAAAGACATTCGAATCCCAGTTGATCAGGAAGGCGTCGTCGTAACGGCCGGCCGCGATCAAGCGGATGTATTCCGGCACGGGCGTGTGCGCCGGGCACGCCCACTGGCAATCGACCACCTTGTGGAAGTAGTCGGGATTGCGGATATCGGTCGGCTGCATGCATCCTCCCAGCCGGTTTCGCTGCCGGCGGCAGGTCGAGTCTAGCCGTTTTGCCCAGATCCGGCTGTTATGTTCGAGAGCTTTTGATAAACAAATGTCGCGATTCTTGTTAGCACGCAACCAAGGAAGTACCACCAGAGCGTACCGAATATCACAGATGCAAGCATCCAAGTTTCTGTTGCCGCTGGTTGCGGCAGCGGTTTTGTCAATAGCCCAAGCACTACAGAGATTGGAAAATCGGCAAGGAATACGAAAAAGCCCGGCCAGCCGGAACTCGTAAAGTCGACGGCGCATAAGATCAGGTGCAGAACAGCGAGCAGTAATGGAAGCACGCGCGTTGGCTTAAAGAAGCTCATCGGCAAATTCCCGCCGCTGTCGTCTTTTGGAAAGTCTAACTCGCAGAATAAAAAAAGCGGGCACAAGGCCCGCTTTTCGCAACATTTGAAAGGAGGTTGGTTACGCCGCCGCACCACCCACAGCTTTCGCCTCGTCCTCGGTCACGGCTTTCATGGACAGGCGGATGCGGCCCTGCTTGTCCACTTCCAGCACCTTGACCTTGACGATGTCGCCTTCCTTCAGCTTGTCGGAAACCTTCTCGACGCGCTCGTTGGAAATCTGCGAGACGTGCACCAGGCCGTCCTTGCCGGGCAGGATGGTGACGAAGGCGCCGAAGTCCATCAGCTTGACGACCTTGCCTTCGTAGATGCGCCCCGGCTCGACGTCGGAGACGATCTGCTCGATGCGCTTCTTCGCAGCGTCCGCCGCTTCGCGGTTGACCGAAGCGATCACCACGGTGCCGTCGTCGCTGATGTCGATCGTGGTGCCGGTTTCCTCGGTAATCGAACGGATGGTCGCGCCGCCCTTGCCGATCACTTCGCGGATCTTGTCCGGGTGGATCTTGATGGTGAGCAGGCGCGGCGCGTACTCGCTCATCTCGCCGCGCGGCGCACTGAGCGCCTTGGCCATCTCGCCGAGGATGTGCAGACGTCCGCGCTTGGCCTGATCCAGCGCCGTGCGCATGATCTCCTCGGTGATGCCGTCGATCTTGATGTCCATCTGCAAGGCAGACACGCCCTGCTCGGTGCCGGCGACCTTGAAATCCATGTCGCCCAGGTGATCCTCGTCGCCGAGAATGTCGGACAGCACCACGAAGTTGCCGCCCTCCTTCACCAGACCCATCGCGATTCCCGCGACCGGCGCGGTCAACGGCACGCCGGCATCCATCATCGCCAGCGAGGAACCGCAAACGCTCGCCATCGAAGACGAACCGTTGGATTCGGTGATCTCCGAAACCACGCGCACCACGTACGGGAACTGTTCCATGCTCGGCTTGACCGCCTGCACGCCGCGGCGCGCCAGACGGCCGTGTCCGATCTCGCGGCGCTTCGGGCCGGCCATGCGGCCGCACTCGCCCACCGAATACGGCGGGAAGTTGTAGTGGAACAGGAACGGATCCTTCGATTCGCCCTCCGGCGCGTCGATGATCTGCGAATCGCGCGCGGTACCGAGGGTGACGGTGACCAGCGCCTGCGTTTCGCCGCGGGTGAACAGCGCCGAGCCGTGCGTGCGCGGTAGCACGCCCACGCGCGCGGTGATCGGACGCACCGTGTCCAGCGCGCGGCCGTCGATGCGCACCTTGCTGGACAACACGCCATCGCGCAGCGTGCGGTATTCCAGTTCGCCGAATTCCTTGGCGAGTTCGGCGGCGTTCCACTTCTCGGCTTCGGCGCGGCCGGCGAGTTGCTGCATCACGTCCTGCTTGATCGCTGAAATGGCATCGCGGCGTTGCAGCTTGTCGCGGATCTGGAAGGCTTCGACCAGGCGGTTGCCAACGGCGTCCTTCAGCGCGGCGATCATCGCCTCATTGCGCGCCGGCGGCGTCCAGGCAGAAGGCTTGGTACCGGCTTCGACGGTGAGTTCGTTGATCGCGTTGATGACCTTCTGCATCTCGCGGTGACCGAACATCACGGCGCCGAGCATCACGTCTTCGGACAGCAGCTTCGCTTCGGACTCGACCATCAGCACTGCATTGGCGGTCCCGGCGACAACGAGGTCCAGCGCGGAATCCTT